>JAKDLC010000118.1 GCA_030453055.1 Nitrosospira sp. | reverse complement strand
TCATTGAAAGAGCCCTGTCGGGTACACTTTTCTGTGCCTGTCTGACTCATGGAAGCGTCTTTATCAGATTCATTGGATCAGGGCGCCGATCCAAGCGGCTCCATCCGTTATATTACAAATGGTTCCAGGCATCGCAGGTAATGCGGGAATGGGGCAAGGGTGTGCTGCGGCGCAACGTTTCCTGCGAGGATGAAGGCTTGGGCGCAGCCTACGACAAACGTAAATGGATGGAAGTCTATTATGGTAAATCAGACAAGTGAGAGAAATAACTCACACTCAACGCTGAGCGTTCATTGGTTCAACGGAGGCTAATTTTTTCAGCACCGGCTCATATGAAAATCATTACGGTAAATATGGGCGGTTTCCCCGCCGTCGGGACGGGGAAACCGGTCAAACACAGCATCGTGCCGGTTTTACTTGCCGAGTGATGCTTTTACCTGCTTGGCATGCTCGGTATGTGCAACGAATGCCGGTCGCACCTTGATCAGCAAAGCCTTCAATTCTTCATTCTTGGCATTGGGGATAAGCGTTTTGTCAACCGCGTCGAGCACTTGCTCGTGATAGGCTATTTCGTGCTCGATATAGGCCTTATCAAACTCGGTGCCGCTTAGTTTTTTAAGCTTCGCGATGTTCTTCTCGCCGCCCGCCTTAAGACTCTCACTGGTTGGATTATCCTTCGGCGTGACTTTCAGCTTGGTCACAAGCGCCACAGCCTGTTTGTTGACATCGGCGTGGTCGGTGACCATGCGATGGGCGAATGCCTTTACGTCCGCATTGGATGCCTTGGACTTGGCGAGCTCGCCGGCATCGATGTCGACCTGATTGGCGGCTACGACAATTGCGGCAATTTCCGCATCGCTGGGAGCGGCTGCCTGGGCTACGGCCACAAACATTGGGGCCACCAGGGCAATCGCGAGCATGAGCGTGCTGTTTTTCATAAATCCCTCCATAAAAGTTGGTCGAATATGCAAAACGATATGTTCTTAAGATTGTGCTATCTCGCGTACTGGCGGATAGCTGACACTATCGTCATCCACCCTCATCTTTATCGAATGTCGTAAAATGCATCCGGCAACGACAATGGCTTTACAGTCTTAAGAATCGTACGACTGCCAATCATAACCATGAGTTCAATGCCGCCGTGATATTTTTGAAGGCGCGAGCTTCCCCTTATTCCTTACATTTAATAGGGTTAAGCGAGTTTGAAGTGCTTTCGGCGGGGTTGTTTGCACACACCGGTGGTTTACAGCGGTGGTTGCGTTGGTTACGGTGTACGCAAGGTGTCCGTTTCAATTATGAGCCAACGCTCCTGAGCTTCGGTATTCTTTTGGGATGGGATGCGGTGCGCTGCAGTAGCGCACCAAACGCCTCTGACGTTACAGGTTTGCCGAGCAGGAACCCCTGCATCTCGTCACACATCATGCCCTTCAATTTCGCGAGTTGCGAATCGGTTTCAACGCCTTCGGCCACTACGTCCATCTCGAGCGTATGAGCGAGTTTAATGATCGCGGAGACGATGGCGCTGCCTTCGTGACCATATTCATCCAGGCCGTTGGTAAAGAAACGGTCTATCTTCAACTGCTTGGCGCGAAATCGTTGCAGATAGGCAAGGCTTGAATAGCCGGTCCCGAAATCGTCGATTGCGATATCGAAGCCGCTTGCCTGGAACTCGTGGATCATTTTGATCGTTTTGGGCGCATCCTGCATCGCCACGGTCTCGGTAATTTCGAACATGATTTGTTCGCATGGGACTTGTTGAGCCCGGACGATATCGAGCATCGTTGCGACCAGATTGGGTTGCGTCAACTGCCGCGGCGACAAATTGATCGCCACCTTGATCGCCGGCAGGCCGTTTTCACGCCAGCGACGCATTTGCCGGCATGTTTCGCGCACGACCCAATAACCTATCTGGATAATCTGCCCGGAGCGTTCGGCGATCGGGATGAACTCCATCGGCGGCAAGAGTCCCAACGCCGGATGATGCAGGCGGAGCAACGCTTCCGCACCTGCCAGCTCGCCATTGTCACCACGGAATTTGGGCTGGAAGTGCAGGGAAAAATAGTCGGCTCCGAGCGCTTCGTGCAAGGCTTGTTGAATCTGCAAGGTGCGGGTGGCCGCCGCATTCATGCTTGCTTCGTAAAACCGGTAGGTGCTGCGTCCCCCGCGTTTTGCTTCGTACATCGCAGCGTCCGCGTGCTTGAGCAGCACTTCGACGGTATCGCCGTCTTGCGGAAAAAGGGCAATGCCGATGCTCGGCATCACCTGCAGCGATTGGTTATCGGCCCATAAACCTTGGCGCATGCGATCGAGCACGCTTTCCGCCATTTTCGAGGCGTCGTCCGGCGACCCAAGGTTTTCGAGCAAAACCACGAATTCGTCACCCCCCAGCCGGGCAATCGTATCGCCACCACGCACGCAATGCAGCAACCCCTGGGCAAAAGCTTTCAGGATCTCATCGCCGGCAGAGTGCCCAAGCGAATCGTTGATGATTTTGAACCCGTCGAGATCCATGAACAGAATGGCAAACATGTTTCGGTGATGCCGGGATGCGTGAATCGCGCGTTCGATCTGTTCCATAAGCGACCAGCGATTCGGCAGATCGGTCAACGTATCAAACGTGGCCAGACGGACGATCTGGCCGTTGAGTTGAGATACCGAGCCGGCAAGAAGACTCGTTCTCGCATCGAAGCGCGACAACAGGAGCGTCACGATCAGGATTGCGAATGTAAGTAAAATGATCGTGGCACCGAACCATTGCGACCCGATGCCTTCGGTTGCGCCGCTCACTGAATCGGCCGGAAAATGGACGGCGGCCATCCCGGTATAGTGCATACCACAGATCGCGATACCCATTACGAAAGCGGCGCCGATGCGCTTGGCGATCACGCGGCTCTGATCATCGTCTCGGAGCGTTTGCGCAAGCCACAATGCGACGCTGCCCGCGGCGATGGCAATGACAATCGAAATGACGAACAATGCAGGGTCGTAGTGAATGCCCGGTTCCATCCGCAGGGCGGCCATGCCGGTGTAGTGCATGCCGGCAATGCCGAAGCCCATCAGCGTGCCGCCTGTGATGAGGCGGGCAAGTGTCAGTTTTGCTTGCGTGACAATATCCAGTACGCGATAGGACAGCAGTATGGCAATCGCTAGCGACCAGCCGGTAGTCGCTATATCGTAGCCGAGCGAGATGGGTAGCGAGAAGGCGAGCATCCCGATGAAATGCATCGACCAGATGCCAATGCCCATCGCCGCTGCGCCACCGGCGAGCCATGCATGGCGAAGCCGGGACTGCGGCAATAGGAAAATGCGGCTGGACAAATCAAGCGCGGTATAAGAGGCGAGCGTAGCCACGACCAGCGAGAGCGCCACGAGCCATAGGTTGTAGGTGCCGTGCATGGGGATTCCGATAGTAAGTCGACAGTACTTATTATCGGCCGTGCCGGTATTTTCTTTAGGCGCGGGGGCGTACTTAACCCGCTTGTTCTTTTCCTACAATGCTATGTCTGCGGGCATAACCGAAATAAACAACCAGACCGACCGCCGCCCAGTACAGGAACAACCGGATCGTACCCCAGCCCAGGCTGATGAACAGCAGAGCGCATCCCGCCATGGCCAGGGGGCCGACCGCCCAAAGCGCCGGGGTCCTGAATGGGCGGTGCAGGTTGGGCTCGCGGCGGCGCAATATCATTACGCTCATGGCCACCATGAAGAAGGCAAACAACGTGCCGGAGTTGGACACATCGGCCAGCATGACGACCGGGAACATCGCGGCGAAGAGGGCCACGGCGATACCCGTGACGAGCGTGACGAAATAGGGCGTGTGAAAACGCACATGTATGTGCGAGAACGATCGCGGTATGAGGCCATCGCGCGACATCGTGAACAAGACGCGGGTTTGCCCGTAAATCATCATCAAAACCACCGAGGGGAGGGCGATGATGGCGGCGGAAGCCACCCAGTTGCCGATGGGGGGGTAACCGACCGGGCGCAGCACAAAAGCCTGGGGTTCTTTGGATTGCGACAGCTCGCCTCCGGGCTGGGCGCCAACGGCGCCGACCGCCGCATAGGCGACGATCAGATAGAAAATCGTGCAGATACCCAATGAACCGATCAGACCAATCGGCACGTTACGGTTTGGGTTCCGGGTTTCTTCCGCAGCCGTCGAGACCGCATCGAACCCGATATAGGCGAAAAAGATGGAGGCAGCCGCGCCTAGTACCCCAACCCCCGAAGCCGGCGTGCCCCATCCCTTGGGCAGCATGGGTTCAAAATTGGTTGCGTTGACGGCGGGCAGGACGAGAACGATAAATACCGAGAGAGCGACAATTTTAACGATTACCAGGATCGCGGTGAATCGGGCGCTTTTTGTAGTGCCTATGATCAACAGAAAAGTGACGAAACGCGAAATCAGAAACGCCAGCAGATTGAACCCTCCGGCGGACGTTGTGCCATTTGCCAGGACAATGGTGTCGCGCGGACCCGCGGTCAATGCCAGAGGCAGGCCGTAGCCTATCTCATGCAGGAAACCATTGATGTAGCCTGACCATCCGACGGCCACCGCGGCGGCTGCGACCGCATACTCCAGAATAAGCGCCCAGCCCACCATCCAGGCGATCAGTTCGCCAAATACCGCGTACGAGTAGGTGTAGGCCGATCCGGCCACCGGCACGATTGCGGCAATCTCGGAATATACCAGCGCCGCAAGCGCGCAAACGAAACCGGCGATGACAAATGAATACATCATGCCAGGTCCGGCTTTTTCTGCTGCGACTGATGTCAGCACAAAAATCCCCGTGCCGATGATGGCTCCGATACCCAGCATGGTCAGGTCAAATGCCCCGAGTTGACGCTTGAGCCCTTGCGTCCTGGCTGACTCGAGGATGTGGTCCAGAGACTTGACGCGATCAAACAGCATCTTGTTCTTCCAATTAAAAAAAGCGACAAAAAACTGTTATTTTTTCTTCTTTCGCAATGCCTTGGATGGTCTCGATCTTGCGTGCGGAAAAACCGCAGGCGCAAAAATCATCGAAGGCGAGAAACAGAACTGTGATATGCAAGACGTTGACGGCTCTGGCATATCTGCATCTCCTGATGGTTTCCTTTACCGATTATTTTAACTTGCCATAGTACAGGAGGAGTAGGATGCGTGATGATACAGGAAGGATATCAGTAACCTCCACGGGAACCATCGGTTTACGGCAAAGACAAACTTCTTTTATAAGAGAGGAGCATTATGAGCTAAATTCATGGATGGGCCGCGCATGGCGCTAAACAGAGGCTTGAACCTTTTTCCTATGATGCCGGCCGGTTGGGACCGGAGGAGGTGGAGATCGCTGTTGAGTATTGCGGTCTTTGTCATTCCGATATTTCGATTCTCAACAACGACTGGGGTTTGTCCCGATATCCGGTCATACCGGGGCACGAGGCGGTGGGGCGGATTGTCGCGGCGGGTGATTATGTCAAGGGATTGCAAATCGGACAGCGTGTTGGCGTCGGGTGGCGCGTTGATAGCTGCATGCACTGCCATGAGTGCATGACCGGCAATCACAATCTTTGCCCGGAAGTGGCGGCGACCATCGTCGGACATCACGGCGGCTTTGCCGACCGGCTGCGGGCTCATTGGGCATGGACGTTCCCGCTGCCTGACGCGCTGGATATTTCCTCCGCGGGCCCGCTGCTTTGTGGCGGGATCACCGTGTTTGCCCCATTGCTTACGTATGGTGTGAAGCCGACGGACCGGGTGGGAATCGTGGGCATCGGCGGTCTGGGCCACCTTGCCCTTAAATTCGCCAATGCCTGGGGTTGCGAGGTGACGGCCTTCACGTCCAGCATGTCGAAGACTGAGGCGTTACGGGGAATGGGGGCGCACCGGATTGTATCAAGCCGCGACAACGCCGAGATTTTCAAGGTGGCCGGTTCGCTCGATTTTCTGCTTATCACCGTGAACACCCCGCTCGATTGGACCGCGCTGCTCAAGACGCTGAAACCGAATGGCCGCATGCACGTCGTGGGGGCGGTGCTGGAGCCGATGCCGATTGCTGCTTTCGACCTCATTATGCGCCAGAAAAGCGTTTCAGGGTCGCCGACCGGCGGACCCGCGGCGATTTCGGCCATGCTGGATTTTGCCGCACGCCATGGTATCGCGGCTCAGGTCGAACATTTTCCGCTAAACAGGGTGAATGACGCCATCGAGCATCTTGCGGCAGGCAAGGCGCGCTATCGCGTGGTTCTGGATGTTGCATGAAGAAGTGACCGGCATTCCCCATGCACAGCAGGCCAGGGATTCCGAAAAGCTTAGGGAGTTACGTCAAAGGAAATGCAATATTACAGAGGGCGGGACGCAAGAAACGGGAATCTTTGAGGTTGCCGGGTGCGGGTACGATGGGTAGTGCAGAGACAAGAGTTGGCGGGGATTGGGTTACTTCAGGTTCAGTATGCCTCCCGTCCCTTGAAGACCACCAGGATGGTTTTGAGGATGATGTGCAGATCGAGCCGCAGCGACCAGTTGCGCAGGTAATCGAGATCGTGAT
>JAKDLC010000117.1 GCA_030453055.1 Nitrosospira sp. | reverse complement strand
TGACCTCGAACGCCTGATTCAGGTACTTGGTCCCGAGTTGCGAAGCGGACAGGGCCAAGTTGGTGAATGAGGCCATCACCGCAAAGAATGTGGCCTTGAGATTTTCCGGCGCCGAGTTCGCGATCCATGCCAGCATCGGAATCGTGGCGATCTGCCCTAGGGGCGACTCCAGCGCGGTGTCGATCAGGGCAATGAATCGTGCATCCACGACACCGCCGGTGAGCGAAGCGGTCCATTCATGCAAGCCGAAATACATGCCGACGATGGGCAGCGATAGCACGGTTCCGGCGATGGTGAGTACGCCGATGATGTAGGCAATCGAGCGCTCCGCCATGAAACGGCGAAAAATGAACATTCCGGCGAGCGTTAGTATCGCGCCGACCAGCGACAATGTGGCGAGAAATTGTTGATCGAAACCCAGTTGATCGATCATCCACCACGTCGAACCGGCGCCCGGACCCGGCATGGCGCGGAATACGAAAATCAGAATCGCCGTGCCCACCAGTACGTTGCGCGCTCTGGGCTCAAGCTCTCCGGTCAGCCGCCACATCAGAAACAGCACGATTGCCATGGAAACGCCGAAGACGATTTCTTCCCCGCCGGGGACGCGGTTGAGGCCGACGCTCAGAGAAACCAGGGTAAAGGCGAGTCCCCCGCCGAGAATCCACCAGTTGACCGGAGGGGGATCCGTGTCGGCGCTCAGCAGCGCCTCACATTCCTCGCGACTATGTCCCTGCGCCAAAAGCCGTGCCACGTCGCGCCGCCGCAGCCGGGTAGCGAACAAAACACCGTAAACCGAAACCAGCGGGATGATCAGGGCGAGCTGATAGACGAACAGGTAAGTGGCCGCCTTCTCCGCCTCGGATAACTCACCGACGCCGCGCAATAGAAAGACGTTCGCCACCGAGACCAAAACGCCGCCGCCAATGATCGCAACACGCCCGAGTGTTTGCATGGTGACGTGCATGGGTTTGCGATCGTCGAGCGACAAGGGCTCTCCATCGGCATCCACGCGCGGCACGGCTTCGACTGTCATGGCGTCCGCAACCACATCCTGCAGCACATAGCCGATCGGCGCGAGCAATGCCGCGGTGACGTACCAGGCTTCCACCGAGGCGGCCGCGCCCATTGCGTCGGTGTACCCGAGCAGGCCGATCATGATCAGCAGGCTCAACGTGATGAGGCTCGCGCCCAGATACACGAGCAAACTTTTCCAGGGCCATATCAGATCCACCAGATGACCGAGCGGCATCTTCAAGGCCCACGGCAACATCATCCAGAATCCGAGCGCCGCCAGGAACTCGGCGGACAGTCCCAACCGTTCCTTGACGTAAAACGTGCCCACTATCCCTGTCAGGCCCGAAATACCGGCGGCGGCATACACCATGAGTGGAGGCAGATAGGACAAGCGCATCTCGCGTCCGAGCGACAGGATGTTGACATCGAACCAGCGGCCCAAGGCGGTAAAGAATCCTGCGGCGGGGGGAGCGGTTGTCATAACGATGGGTTCTCATGAAGGTTATCTGGGTGCGGCGCGCGAAAGCTTCTTTGCGGACATCGCTTTGCGAATTCCTGGCAGGGATTCGCCGACCAAATGGCTGGATAAGTTGCCGGACAGGGCTGCGCCAACCCGGCCAGCGGGTCTACGGCTCAGACAACCTGCTTACTGAGACAGTTCCAGTAAGCGGTCCCCACGTATCCACTGGCTCCGGAAAATATCGTCAGGGCCATCACGCGGTACACAACGCTGCGGGGCGCTTTGACATTGACGGCCGGATCGAGCAAGCCAGGGGAGACTGCGACCCGTTTCAGTGTCTCGCCGGCAAGCAAAATTGGCCACATGCAGGCCAATCGTTGGCGAATCTCTGAACGAGGAATCGCCATCGCATACCTCCAGCCTTCGTCCAGATGTCCCATGGCGAGCTTGATGAGCCGATGCAACGCCGGCCTGAATCGCAGCAGGTTGTCTTCATTCAGCAGATCGACGGGTTTCAATCCGGCTTCCCGCAAGAGCGACTCCGGCACATAGCAGCGGCCATTATGCAGATCGCGGGCGATATCCTTGACGATGTTGGTAAGTTGCAGCCCTTTGCCGAATCTCACACCGATGGCGGACATTTTCGCGATGTCCCACCGGGCCATCGCCGGCCGGTGCGCACAAACCATCCGGGTCCAGAACTCTCCGACACAACCCGCAACATAATAAGTGTACTGGTCCAATTCGTCCAGTGTGGACAATGCCGTGAGGTATTCGACCGACTCGCCGGGAAAGGTAGTCAGGTCCATTTCCATTCCGTCGGGGAGCACGCCCATTAACCACTGAACCCGCTCCCGATCGCCGGCGGACAACGCTTCATACAATTTCAAACAGTCTTCCAGCCGCTGAAGAAGAATGGCTTCCGCAGAGTCTTTCTGGTGGGGAATGAGTGCGGTTTGAATCTCCTGGACGGCCCTCCAGTCGATTTCGGCAGCCCGGAACTGCGCACGGAACTGATTGAGATATTTCAGGCGCTGCTCGCGGTCGATCAGATTTGTATCGGCGATGGTGTCGGCAGCACGCGCAAAAAGGTACGACAGCCCCATCTGGTCGCGCATGTCCGCCGGCAGCACGTTAAGCGTGAGATAAAACGAACGGGAGACCTGCTTGAGGATGCCGTGAAGAAGTTCGTGTGTGGCAGGATCAGTACGCAAGGATGGAAATTCCGAAGCCACTCAATCAACAGGGGCGAACATTACATGCTGCCGAACCTGAAGGTCAAGATATTGCTTCGAGTTGCTATTTCAGGAGAGAAGTTCCTGATTTTAGCAGATAGCATCGATGAAACTGGAAAACCAGAATCTGGAGTTTGAGTAAAATCAGGACAGCGCCACTATCCATGCTATTCGCGTAGGATGGGTGGAGTGTAGCGTAACCCATCGTCAAATGCGGTAATATTTTTGCATATGTCCGACGCGTCGGCGCGGGAATAACAACGCAGGGACTGTTTCAAGCTCGAAAAGTAGTACTTTAGTCTAATTGTAACAAGATGACGGTAAGACATAGTATTCATTGCATCCAAAAATTTCTGCCTATGTGAAAAGGATAATAATAGACATTCAGGTGTCCTGTATGTGAGTGAGAGGAGGTGATTGCGTTAACAATGATGAATGAGAATAAAGTGAAAGAGACATCAACAAGCCAACGCATACTTGCTCATGTTACGCAAGATGCCACTGGTGTTTGGCGGGAACATTCATTGGAAGAGCATCTGCGGGAGGTGTCTCTTTTAGCGAGGGATTTTGCTCAGCCATTTGGCGGCACGGAGTGGGCGGCGCTAGCCGGATTGTGGCATGACTTAGGAAAATACCGTGAGGCATTTCAACGCTATATAAAACCCCCCAGTGGTTATGCTGTCGACGCGCACCTGGAAGGCGCGAAAGGGCGCGTTGATCATTCAACGGCTGGCGCTATCCATGCGATAGCGGAATTCGGTGTACATGGCCGTATCCTTGCATATCTGATCGCCGGGCATCATGCAGGTCTGCCGGATTGGTATACCAGTGAAACTGCTGGCGCGGCTCTTTCAATACGGGCGCACCAAGCCAATTTGCTTACCGAGACATTAAGCCAGCCCATTTCGCCGGATATTCTCCGCCAGAATAAGCCTGCGGGCTCAATACCCGGCGGACGGGAAGGTTTCGCGCTGTGGGTGAGAATGCTTTTTTCCTGCCTGACAGATGCGGATTTTCTCGATACTGAGCGATTCATGGACGAGAACAGGGCCACCGAGCGTAGCGGTTTGCCACAGCTCTCCAATTTGCGGGTTTTGTTTGAGCGGCATATGGCGAAAAAATCAGGGAGTGCGGCGCAAACATCGGTAAACAGGGTGCGAGCCGAAGTGCTGCGCCAATGTCGCGCGAGGGCGAGCGATGATCCTGGCTTATTCTCTTTGACGGTTCCCACCGGTGGCGGTAAGACTCTTTCCAGCATGGCGTTTGCGCTCGATCATGCGATTAAGCACGGCAAGCGCCGTATCATCTATGCAATCCCGTACACCAGCATCATCGAACAGACTGCAAAAATTTTCCGCGATATTCTCGGAGATGCAGTGATAGCGCATCACAGCAACCTCGATCCGGACGAAGAAACCGTGCAAAGCCGCTTGGCGACGGAAAATTGGGATGCGCCTGTTATCGTTACTACCAACGTGCAATTTTTCGAATCGCTGTTCGCGGCGCGAACCAGCCGCTGCCGCAAGCTGCACAATATTGTCAACAGTGTCGTCGTGCTGGACGAAGCGCAACTACTTCCACCAGAATTTTTACAGCCTATCCTGAACGCAATAAATTTGTTAACCAAGTATTACGGCGTGTCATTCGTATTCTCGACCGCCACCCAACCCGCGCTGAATAGCCGCAGCGGGTTCGGCTGGCATTTCAAGGGATTGGAGGGCGTACGCGAAATCATGCAGGACCGCGATGCACTGTATTGTGATTTGGAGCGTGTGACTGTTCGATTGCCGGATGATTTTCATCAACCCAATACGTGGGAAGATATCGCACAAGCATTACAACAGCACGAGTCGGTGCTGTGCATCGTTAATAGCCGCGCCGATTGCCGCGAGCTGCACCGGCTTATGCCGAAGGGAACAGTCCACCTTTCTGCGTTGATGTGCGGTGCGCACCGTTCTTACGTGATAGCCGAAATCAAACAGAAGTTAAAGGATGGCGAGCCGGTGCGGGTAATCAGCACACAGTTGGTGGAGGCGGGCGTAGACATTGATTTTCCGATAGTCTACCGCGCAATGGCGGGGCTGGATTCCATCCATCAAGCCGCCGGGCGATGCAACCGGGAAGGCAGATTTGAGCGCGGTACGGTTTGGGTATTTGTTCCGCCCAAACCAGCCCCCGCCGGTCTGCTTCTCAAGGCGGAACAAGCCGCGATAAGCATGCTTTTTGATTATAAAGGCGATCCGCTGGCAAGAGCGTTGTTACAACCTTATTTCGAAAAGCTCTATGCGCAAGCTGATTTGGATGAACAGCGTATCGGCGATTTTCTCAAAGCTGGGGATGAATTCGAAGTTCAGTTTCGTAGCGCGGCGGCAAAATTTAATCTGGTTGATGAAAGTGGTTACCAACCAATTTTTGTGCCCTATGGCGAAGAATACGCGGGTCTTTTGGGACGGCTTGAAAAGGACGGTCCGAAGCGCTGGCTGATGCGTAAACTCCAGCGCTACAGCGTGAGCTTGCCCCAATACCAATTCGAGAAAATGCGGGATCGGCATGACGTAAGGGAATTATGGCAGGGAATGTTCGCGTTATCATCCGATGCGCTTTACCATGTCGAGTTAGGCGTACTGCTCAATGATGATAATCCAGACCCGGCTTCACTGTGCGGTTAGAGGAGAACAATGAAATCTTGTTTTTCAAAAAAATTAAACGAATAGCGCCACACTTTTTGAGTGTGGCGCATTGTCGATAAATAAAAAATCAAAATCTAGTGTTTCAATCCTCGTTCTTTCATTAGAACGCACTACAAGTTTATAGGTTTGTTAAATCAAAATCTAGTGAAGTATTATTTATATGCTATCCTATCCTCGAAGTTGAGTTTGCTTAGGGGAGACAGTATGGACTGGAGAGGATTAATGCGAGAGGTTAGGTTGATGTTGATACAGCTTCCGTCTCCGAGATTCTGGGGCATCTGGTTTCTGGTATTGATTGTTATTCTGGGGTTTTGGGGAAAAGAATAATCGGAAGGTGTCCTTACACTTCATCGTTATGGAATTTTCATGAAAACCTACTGTTTGAAAGTAACCGGCGATTTTGCCTGCTTCACCCGTCCTGAAATGAAGGTGGAGCGGGTTTCTTACGATGTGATGACGCCCTCCGCCGCGCGAGCCGTATTCGAGTCAATACTGTGGAAACCAGCAATCCATTGGCACATTACCAAAATCGAGGTGTTGAAACCGATTAAGTGGATATCTGTGCGCCGTAATGAAGTGGGTGCGGTTGCCATTATCGGCAAAGACGGGATTTTTGCTGACGAGCCGAGCGTGCGTCAACAACGTGCCGGATTGTTTCTGCGCGACGTGGCGTATCGTATACACGCGCATTTCGAATTGTGCGATTCCGATTTTCATAAATCAAATTATTCCTATTTGTCCAAACGCAAAATGAATCAGGGTGAGGACGAGCTTGCAATGCTACCGGATAACAACGCGCCGAAATTCATGAGTATGTTCGAGCGTCGCGCGCGAAAAGGCCAGTGCGTCAACCAGCCCTATCTTGGCTGTCGAGAGTTCGCGGCGAATTTCCGGTTGGTGGAGAATTCCGCGACGATACAATCGCCGGCGATAGCAGAAACGCGCGATCTGGGATGGATGCTCTATGACCTGGATTACGGCAAAAGTGGCGACCACCCCCAACCGCGTTTTTTCAATGCACGACTAAGAAACGGTGAGCTTACAGGGAAGGAGGTTGATCATCTTCCGGCATGGGATAGCGGCGAGGTGCGGGGATGATGCTGCAAGCGTTGCATGATTACTTCCTGCGAAAATCCGCCGAC
>JAKDLC010000116.1 GCA_030453055.1 Nitrosospira sp. | reverse complement strand
TGCGTGATCTGGTCGCGCAGTATCCTGATGCTGTTTTGAAACTCGCGATTCTCCGTGTAGTCGTTTTGCAGCTCCCCCGCTACCACCGCCATCGTCGCCAGGGGCGTACCGAGTTCGTGAGCCGCGCCTGCAGCCAACGTTCCAAGCGCAATAATCTGTTCATTGCGTAACGCCTGTTCGCGCGCTAATGCCAGATCCTTGTCCCGTTCGCGGATCGATATTCCCATCCTGACAACGAACCAGGCGATTAATACGGTACTTAACACGAAAGCCAACCACATTCCGGAAACATGCAGATTAAACTCCGTGATATGTTCTTCGTGATCATGTGGCAGCGGCACATAATGAAACAGCAGCAGCGTATAACAGCTTATCGTGATTGCCGCCATCACCCAGGTATAAGCCCAGGGCAAAGCCGCGGCGGCGATCGTCAGCGGCAATAGATACAATGAAATAAACGGGTTTGTTGAGCCACCGCTGAAATACAGCAAAGCGCTTAAAGCAAAAACATCAACCAACAGCTGAGCAAAAAATTCGATGCTCGATACCGGCCAGTTACGGCGGAGACGTATCCATGTCGCCAGATTCAGCACAGCGAGCAGCATCGTAACCATGATCATTTCCATCCACTGCAGTTGCATCTCCAGCACCCAGTACGCCAGGGCGAAGGTCAGGCACTGAGCCACAATCACGATGTTTCGGAGCAAAAACAAGCGTCGCAAATTCACGCTTAACGGCGACTGGCTGAGATCACTGAACATTTTAATTGCTTATCCTTTGCTTCCTTATCCGGGTTAGAAGTGATTCAACTCTGAACATTAGCGTATATTGCAATTCAGGACTATGTGGCAAATTGCCGCACATTTCCTCTTATGCCGAAACCAATAGGCGCATACAATTGCGAATATTGTATTTTAAAGCGGAAAGGGTTGGATGTTTACGGGAATTATCGAGGCAGTCGGCGAGATAAGGCAAGTCACATCTTTGGAGGGTGGGTTATGTTTGCGCATTTCGCCCGGCATGCTGGATTTATCCGATGTCAAAATCGGTGACAGTATCGCCGCAAACGGCGTATGCCTCACCGTCACCACCCTGGCAGACGGTATGTTTTCCGTGGACGCATCCCGGGAGACCTTGCGCTGTACCGAAGGTTTGGAGAAAACTGAGGGGCGGCTCAATCTCGAAAAAGCCATGCGCCTGTCGGACAGGCTCGGCGGTCACCTGGTGAGCGGCCATGTCGATGGTATCGGCAAGGTCGTAAAGTTTGCACCAGCCGGGGAAAGTTATCTGCTGGTGATCAAGGCGCCGCGTTCGTTATCGAAGTACATCGCAAAAAAAGGGTCAATCACGGTGAATGGTGTAAGCTTGACCGTGAATGGAATAACCGGAGATGAATTCGACATCAACCTCATACGGCATACATTGGCAATGACGACGCTATGCGACCTGAAAGCAGGCGCGAAAGTAAATCTGGAAGTGGATATGCTGGCGCGGTATGTGGAGCGATTGATGGGCGATCGCACGGATTTCGGTCCAACCTTGACATGATTCTCAGTTCAATCCCGGAAATAATTGCCGAAATCAAAGCCGGCAAAATGGTAATCCTCGTAGATGAGGAAAATCGCGAGAATGAGGGTGACCTGGTTATGGCAGCGGATTTCGTCACGCCGGCGGCGATCAATTTCATGGCCACGCATGGACGCGGATTGATATGCCTGACGCTGACCGAAGACCGGTGCAGGCAACTCGATCTGCCGCTGATGGTGTCCACCAATCGTTTGCCGCTGGGCACCAATTTCACGCTTTCCATCGAGGCGGCAAGCGGGGTCACGACCGGCATTTCTGCTGCCGACCGCGCCCGTACCATAGTGACGGCCGCAAAACCGGATGCGAAGCCGGAGGATATCGTCCAGCCTGGGCACGTTTTTCCGCTGATGGCGCAAAAAGGCGGTGTGCTCGTACGCGCGGGTCATACCGAGGCCGGCTGTGATTTGGCGAATTTGGCGGGGCTCACGCCCGCATCCGTGATTTGCGAAATTCTGACGGAAGACGGCAGTATGGCGCGTCTGCCGGATTTGATAGAATTCGCCGCAAAGCATCAACTCAAAATCGGCGCCATTGCCGATCTCATTCATTACCGCAGCCGCACCGAAAGCCTGGTGAGCCGCATGGCCGAACGTTCCATCCAGACGGTGCATGGCGAGTTTCGCCTCGTCGCCTATCTCGATAAGACGGTCAACGCGACTCATCTGGCGCTCGTGAAGGGGAATATCGACCCGGACACCGAAACCCTGGTGCGGGTGCATGAACCGCTTTCGGTAATCGATCTGCTCGACATAAATGACGACACCCATTCCTGGAATGTGAATGATACGCTCCAAGTAATCGCGGGTGCGCGCTGCGGCGTGATCGTATTGCTCCATCTCAGGGAGAGTCCTGCGGAGTTGCTGGAGCGTGTCAGGCCGGCGAAAACCAGTCCATACATTGCCGCCACGGCAGACTTGCGCGATTATGGTATCGGTGCGCAGATACTGAAAGACCTCGATGTGGGCAAGATGCGGTTGCTGGCCATCCCGCGCAAAATGCCCAGTATGGCGGGTTTCGGCCTCGAAGTGACAGGATATCTGGAGCCGGAAGATAAAGGACGTAAGCAAAGGCTTCCCTGAAATCCTCTGTTTGTTATCCCCTGTCTGTCACGTTTAACTTTCATTACAGGAGCACACATGGCGCGGTATGAAAATATTCCTGAACTTGAGCTCGATCTCAGCGGCGAAGATTTACGCATCGGCATCGTCATGAGCCGCTTCAACATAAACGTGAGCGAGGGATTGCTTGGCGCCTGCACCGCGGAACTGGTGAAGCGGGGCGTGCAGGAGTCGGGCATGTTGCTGGTAACCGTTCCTGGCGCACTGGAAATTCCCCTGGCGCTGCAAAAAATGGCGTTGACCGACCAGTTTGACGCGCTGGTGGCGCTGGGCGCGGTGATACGGGGGGACACCTATCATTTTGAAGTGGTATCCAACCAATCGACCAGCGGTGTGGCTGCCGTGCAGCTCGATACCGGCATCCCGGTCGCCAACGGCATACTTACCACGGATACCGATGATCAGGCGTTGGCGCGCATGAGCCAGAAAGGTACCGAAGCTGCGCAAGTCGCGTTGGAAATGGCCAATCTGCTAAGAGAACTCGACGAAGTGACGCAATGAAGCCGGCCCAATGACGCAGACCAAGTCGGCAAATCAATCAACCCCGCCGTTAAAACGGCCGATCAATAATCCGGCAGCCAAGCCAGGCCGAAAAACTCGCCGCCGCCGATCACGTGAATTGGCTTTACAGGGACTTTACCAATGGCGTGTGGCGGGTGGAACCGTTGAGTCCATCGAAGCGCAGCTACGTGAAACCAAGGAATTCTCAAAGACAGACGAGGAGTATCTGTCCGGTCTGCTGCGAGGCGTCCTGGCGAATTTCCGGGAATTAGAGAAACACATCCAGCCTTATCTCGACCGGCCCTTCAAGGAGCTCAGTCCAGTGGAGATCGTCATTCTGTTGCTGAGCACCCATGAGCTCGTCAGTCACCCGGAAATGCCTTATCGGGCAGTGATCAACGAGGCCGTGGAACTTGCCAAGACCTATGGCGGCACCGATGGGCATAAATACGTGAATGGCGTGCTGGATAAACTGGCCGCGAAGCTGAGGACGGCCGAGATCACCGCGAAAACCTGATCGTCCTGAAAGTGATCTCCGAATTCGACATTATCCGCCGTTATTTCACCCGGCCGAGCCCCGGCACGGTATTGGGCGTAGGCGATGATGCGGCGCTGATCAAGCCGTCGATGGGGATGGAGCTGGCGGTTTCCACCGACATGCTGGTATCGGGTCAACATTTTCTTGCCGCTTCCGATCCGCGCAAACTGGGCTACAAATCCCTCGCCGTGAATCTTTCCGACATGGCGGCGATGGGGGCCAAACCGCGCTGGGTCACGCTTTCGCTGGCGCTGCCGGAACCCATGGTGCGCACCGATGAAAAATGGGTGGAAGCGTTCGCCGATGGCTTCCTGGGGCTGGCTCACGCTCACCAGGTGGACTTGATCGGTGGAGATACGACGCGCGGCCCGCTCAATATCTGTGTAACGATCATTGGTGAAGTGGCGAAAGGAAAAGCGTTGCGCCGCAGTGGCGCCAGGCCGGGCGACGATATCTGGGTATCCGGCCGGCTGGGAGACGCCGCCCTGGCGCTTGCTCACGAGCGACAGCGCATCGTGCTCGAACCCGGCGAAATCGACGCGTGCCTGCCTGCGTTGCATACCCCCGTGGCGCGAGTCGAATTGGGGCAGCGCTTGATAGGCCTTGCCGGCGGCGCTATTGATATTTCAGATGGGTTGCTGGCGGATCTGGGCCATATCTTGAAGGCTTCAAACGTTGCCGCTGTCATCAAAATGAACGAAATAAGCTGCTCGGCGCCAATGAAAAAATATCTTCCCCAAATGCTGGCGATCGAATGCCTGCTGGCGGGCGGAGACGACTATGAGCTTTGTTTTACCGCGCCGGAGTCCAGGCGCGGAAAAATCGAAACGCTGTCCCGAGAACAGGGAATTGCATTGACCCGTATCGGCGAAATCAACGAAGGAGAGGGCCTGATAGTGCTCGATGCGGCGGGTAAGACAGTAACGCTGGAGACGAAAGGGTATGACCACTTCGGCATCTGATCTCCTACCTCCTGACAAAGGGTTTGTACGACGCCGTCCCGCGCATTTCATCGCATTCGGCGGCGGCATAGGGCTGAGTCCGGTCGCGCCCGGCACAGCGGGAACACTTGCCGCCTTCCCGTTATTCTGGCTGCTTGATTACTTCCTCGATCCCGTTGAGTTTCTGTTGCTGATCGATGCGCTGTTCCTCATCGGCATTTGGGCTTGCGGGGTCACCGGCAGAGCGCTCGGTCATCATGACCACGGCGGCATGGTTTGGGACGAGATGACCGCTTTTCTGCTGGTCCTGTTGTTCACACCCAAAACGCTGATATGGCAGGCATTTGCGTTTTTGTTGTTTCGTCTGTTCGACATTCTCAAGCCGCCGCCCATCCGATATTACGACAGGACATTGCGCGGCGGTTTCGGGGTGATGTTCGATGATTTACTGGCGGGATTTCTAACATTGCTTTGTCTGGCCGCATGGAAAGCATTTGTAATACCATCGGGGATATTGTAGGGACAAGACATGATCGAGAGTGAATCGATAAACGCCGTGGATGACTTGACGCTTCAGGATCTGGCCGGGCAGGTTGGGTCGGCGCTCGCCCAACAAGGATTGATGCTTGTCAGCGCCGAATCCTGCACCGGTGGCTGGCTGGCGCAGACCATTACGTCAATAGCCGGATGTTCCGCCTGGTACGAACGCGGCTTTATCACCTACTCAGTTGTCTCAAAGCGCGAAATGCTGGGCGTGAGCGGCGCAACGCTTGAACGATACGGTGCAGTATCCGAGGAGACTGCATACGAAATGGCTGAGGGCGCCATTGCGCGCAGCCATGCGCAGGTTGCGGTTTCCATTACCGGCATTGCCGGGCCCGACGGTGGGTCAGCGGTAAAACCGGTGGGGATGGTATGTTTCACCTGGATAATAAAGGAAGGTCTTGCGCGCAGCCAGACCCGACACTTTAGCGGCCGCCGGGAGGCGATAAGGCGGCAGGCAGTGGCGGAAGCGCTGCAAGGAATAATGGATCTGTTACAAGGCATTCCCCCCATGGTCACGTGAGGATGCTCGTTCAATTCGTGGATAAATACAGTTGTGTGTCCGAATCCTCAACAAAAGAATCGCGGCATTTCACGGTTGTGTCCCGGAATGGTTGGGAGTTTCGTCCTTGTCCTGTTTTCATCCCTTGCCCTTGCCAAAACCCCCGAGCAGATTTTTGCGCAGGTGTCGCCTTCCGTGGTAGGGGTGGACATGATTGATGCCCATGGTAAGTCCATTGGTCAGGGTAGCGGCGTGGTGACTGGCGAAGGTCAGGTGCTCACCGCGTGCCATGTGGTCAAGGCAGGAAAAAATGGGCAAGTGCATCAAGCGGGTAAAACCTTCGAGGCTACGCTGGCAACACGAGCGCAAGTTGTTTCGGCAATGACAAAAAAAGATGAATTGGATTGGCTTAACCGCATCATTGCGCTGGAGAAGAAAGGTGAGTGGCGGGCGCTGTTAAAACTTGCTCAGCAGGAAATCAAACGTGACCCGACAAACGCGTCTGCATGGTATAGCGTGGGCGTTGCGTCCGCCCACCTCAAACACTACCGCGAGGCGGTTCATGCCTATCGGGAAGCGATACGCAACCAGGCCGACTATGACGAGGCCTGGCATAAACTTGGCATTGCCTACGCTAATCTCAGGGAATACCATCACGCAGTCCACGCTTATCGGGAGGCCCTGCGCATACGGTCGGAGAACGCGGGGGCCTGGCATGATCTGGGTAATGCCTACCACGAACTCAAGCAATACGCCCATGCCATCCATGCCTATCGGGAGGCCCTGCGCATACAGCCGGAAAATGCGGGCGCCTGGTACGGGCTCGGCATTACCTAAGACGACATGGA
>JAKDLC010000011.1 GCA_030453055.1 Nitrosospira sp. | reverse complement strand
CAGGAAAACGCCGTCAATGACATTGCCGTCAAGATAAACGAGTTCAACACCTGGCTGTTGCATGGCGTTACCGGCAGCGGTAAAACCGAGGTATACCTGCGGCTGATCTCGCTGCTGTTACGGCAAGAGCGGCAAACGCTGGTGCTGGTTCCCGAAATCAATCTGACGCCGCAACTGGAAGCGATCTTCAGGGGACGCTTTCCCGCCATACGGCTGGTCAGCCTTCATAGCGGACTCAATCCGTCAGAGCGTGCGAATGCCTGGCTGCAAGCCCAACGGGGTGAAGCCAGAATAATACTGGGCACGCGCCTGGCAGTGTTCGCGCCGCTACCAGAACTTGGTTTGATAATAGTGGATGAGGAGCAGGATGCCTCGTTCAAACAGCAGGAAGGCTTGCGCTATTCGGCGCGAGATGTGGCAATCTTTCGCGCCAAGCGTGCGAACGCACCGGTGATACTCGGTTCCGCTACCCCGTCGCTTGAAAGCTATTACAACGCAATCAGCGGCCGCTACGTCAGGCTGCGCCTGCCATCTCGTGCGGTCAAGCACGCCACGCTGCCAGACGTACGCTGTATCGATACCCGCACCGCCAAAACCAGGGAAGGCTTATCCCTCCCGTTGATCGCCGCGCTGGAAAGGTGCCTCGCGTTAAACCAGCAAAGCCTGGTTTTCATTAATCGACGCGGTTATGCGCCGGTGCTGCTGTGCAAGTCATGCACATGGACAGCGGCCTGCCACCGCTGCGCCAGCCGCCTCGTGGTACACCTGCGCGAGAAAAAATTGCGCTGCCACCATTGCGGCCACCAGGAGCGCTTTCCTTCCCTCTGCCCGGAATGCGGCGATCAGGATATCGCCCCTTTCGGCCACGGCACGCAGCGGGTGGAAACCGCGTTGGCCGAACGCTTTCCCGATGCTCGAATCATGCGCATCGATCGCGACAGTACGCGTCGAAAGAATGCCTGGCAGGAAATGCTCAAAGACATCCAGGAACAGCGTGTGGATATGCTGATTGGAACCCAGATCCTTGCGAAGGGGCATGATTTCCCCAATCTTTCACTGGTGGGCATCCTGAATTCCGACGCTTCGCTGTTCAGCACTGATTATCGCGCGCCGGAGCGCCTGTTTGCACAGTTGATGCAGGTGGCGGGCCGAGCCGGACGCGCCGGTGTTCCGGGCGAAGTACTGATTCAAACCGAATTTCCCAATCACCCGCTGTATCACGCGCTGCGGCGGCATGATTATGACACGCTCGCGCAAACACTCCTGGCGGAAAGAAAGATGGCGGGATTTCCGCCGTTCGTCTATCAAGCCATATTGCGGGCGGAGGCAGCGCAAATGGCTGTCGCGCTGGATTTTCTCACTCATGCGGTGGCAATAGCGAAAGCGCCAAAGCACGTTGAGGTATTCGACCCGGTCCCGGCGCAGATGGCGCGGCTAAAAGGGCACGAACGCGCTTACCTGCTCGTGCAATCCCGCTCGCGCAAAAAACTACAGGAATTTCTCGCGGAGTGGCGGGCAAAACTCGATACATTCGCGGCACGCAAGGTGCGCTGGACGCTGGATGTCGATCCGCTGGAATTTTGATGTCCGAACGTGTAGATACTCAATGAGATATCATTGAGTGAAATTGCCATTCAAAACGTTCGATTCGATACGTCTCCTGTTTTCAGGCATTGAGGGGTTTCTGGGAAAAAGCCCGGTCTCTGTCGGCCTCGAAAAAGGGGCTTCCCGTATTATATCTTTTTTGATATACTAAAATATGAGCTGGACAGTCGAGACCCTGAATGAAACCGTTGATGCGGAGGTCGAGGCCTTGCCCGAGGACATGCGGGCAAGGCTGGCGCACATCGCAAAGCTCATCGAGGAGAAGGGCCTGGAGCGTGTGGGCGATCCGCACGTGAAGCATATTGAAGGCCGTATTTGGGAAATACGGCTGAAGGGCCGCAGCGGAATTTCGCGGGCGCTGTACGTGACGGCCGGGAGCCGGCGCGTGGTGATTGTCCGGGTCTTTGTGAAGAAAACGGAGAAGACGCCGCGGCGCGAGATAGACCTGGCGTTGACCCGCGCGAAACCGGTTCAATGAAGGAGATGTAATAATGGCACGCATATCTGAGATGCATCAGAAGTGGCTGAAAGAGCCGAAGTACAAGAAGGCTTACGATGCGTTAGAGGAGGAGTTTGTCCTGGCGGGGGCCGTCATGGACGTGCGCAACCGCGCCGGCCTGACGCAAGAGGAGCTGGCCCGAAGGATGGGCACGACGCAGCCCGTCGTCGCCCGTCTGGAAAGCGGACGCTCCCGCCCGTCAATGCGGACGCTGGAGCGCCTGGCGGAAGCTACGGGGTCCCGTTTGCGCATCAGCTTTGCGCCACTGGAAGCGAAGCGACCTGCAAGCCGATGACGGGGCAGCGAAGCCGCACCGCGGTCAGCCCGCCATTCCAAAAATAGGACAAAGGGCCAAGCTCTGAAAAAGACCAGCCCTCGAAGATTTCGCGATGAGCTGCGGTGTGCGCATTTGCAAATTTCCGGTAATAAGCGTGAACCGGTCACCCAGAAATGCTTCAAATAAGTGACGGGGCGGGCCATTGGGAGCAATCAGCGCAGCTACCAGTACATTCGTATGCAGGATAACCTGCATTGTCGTCTACCGTGCCTTGGTTTTCACCTTGGCTTCCGAACGTATTTCTGCGCGCACTGCGCTCACTGCTTCATCGATAAGGGCTTCCAACTTCTTCTCCGACAAATCGGCATTACGCTGCTTCATGTCGGCTACGGTTTGCGCAAGTATCTCTTTCTGCACAGCACGTTCGATAAATTTAGACAGGTCGCCCTTTTTCTTTCCTTGCTGCGCTAGATAGGTGCGCAATGAAATGTCGGTATCCCTGGAAACTTTGATGGTCCAGCGAGCAGTATTTTCCATGATGCCTCCAGTTTAAAGAAAAGCGCATAGGCGCTTATGCTATTATGGCACACCCCTTCGGTATTTTTTGGGGACATTTTTGGGCATTGTTAGCAGAATGACTTGATTTACAAATATCCCTACTCGGTGATAGGTGTACCAAAGTCCAATGGCCTTGGCTGTATCAGTCCTTAAAATGAAAGCATGTAAATGGTGATGACGCGCATCCCATATCAGCGCATGGGCATCGCGCGTCATGGCTAGGGCAAGAATGGGCCGCAAGTGCGCCATTTCGGTGCATCGTACGCGCTGAAGGTAGCGGTAGAACGACAAGACGAGGAACGCCGTTCCATGGCATTGCATCCAAACTTTCCGCTATCTCCCTACGAAACCCTACCCCCAGACCTGCGCTGGTTCCCGGCAGCAGAAGAGCTGCGCAACACGGCCTATGAAAAGCTGTTGCCGCCTCTCGTGGCCAAGGTGCGCGAAGAGGTCAAAGCCTGGCGCGATGCAGGTTATGCCGGCGCATCGGCTACGTCGCGCGCGCTGCTGGCCTGGTGGTTCGGGACGGATCACCTGATCGAGCAAGCAGATGGAACGCAGAGTCAGTTCCGTTACTACTTTGCGCAGCGCGAAGCGGTCGAAACCGTGATCTGGCTATATGACGTGCGCGGCGCGCGCGACAAATTCGACCTGTTGCGCTTCGATGCCTCCGGCGCAGTATCGAGCAATATGTTCGATGAAAACTGGCCGCGCTTCGTGATCAAGATGGCCACCGGCGCGGGCAAGACCAAGGTGCTATCGCTGCTGGTGGCCTGGAGCTACTTTCACAAGCTCTACGAGCCGAATTCCACGCTGGCGCGCAACTTCCTGCTGATTGCGCCCAACATCATCGTGCTGGACCGCCTGCGCGCCGATTTCGACGGGCTGCGCATCTTCTTCAACGATCCGGTGCTGCCGGACAATGGCCATGCGGGGCGCAACTGGCGGGACGACTTCCAGATCGCGCTGCACATCCAGGATGACGTTCGCATCGTGCGCCCGACCGGCAACATCTTCCTCACCAATATTCACCGCGTCTATCTCGGCGAAGTGCCGGAACCTTCGCTCGACGATGACGATCTGCGCGATTACTTCCTGGCGCCATTCGGGGCAAGGCCAGTTGGCAAGACCACGGACAGCAATATCGACTTGGGCGAAGTTGTGCGCGAGATTGAAGAACTCGCCGTGTTCAATGATGAGGCGCACCACATTCATGATCCACGCATGGCCTGGTTCCAATGCATCCAGGACATTCACCACCGGCTGCTGCAAAAAGACCTTCGGCTGGCGATCCAAGTAGACGTGACAGCCACACCGCGCCATGACAACGGCGCGATCTTCGTGCAAACCGTGAGCGACTATCCGCTGGTCGAGGCGATTGCCCAGAACGTGGTGAAGCATCCGGTGCTGCCGGATGCGGTCAGCCTCGCCAAGCTCGCCGAACATAAAAGCCCGCTCATTACCGAAAAATATGCCGACTACTTGCAGCTGGGCGTGGAGGAATGGCGTAAAAGTTACGCCGAGCACGAAAAATTAGGCAAGAAGGCTGTGCTGTTCGTGATGGTGGACGACACTCGGAATTGCGACGAGGTGGGCGCGCACCTTGAAAAGATTTGCCCCGAGCTACAGGGCGCGGTGCTGGTGATCCACACCAAGGCCAATGGCGAGATTTCCGAGGCAGCGTCTAGCAAGAACAAGGAAGAGCTGGAGATTCTACGCAAGCAGTCGAACGAAATCGACACCTGGAAGTCGCCCTTCAAGGCGATTGTGTCGGTGCTGATGCTTAAGGAAGGCTGGGACGTACGCAATGTGACGGTCATCGTGGGCCTGCGCGCTTTCGCCGCCAAGAGCAACATCCTGCCGGAGCAAACCCTGGGGCGCGGCCTGCGCCGCATGTATTTTGGCACCGGCCAGCGCGAAACAGTTTCTGTCATGGGCACGCCGGCATTCATGGAATTCGTGGAATCCATCCGGCGCGAAGGTGTGGATTTTGAGCGGGTGCCCATGGGCGGAGCCGGGGGTCGTGAGCGAGAGGATTCCCTGGTGGTCGAAGTGGATACCGGGTCATCCGACAAAGACATCGATGCGCTCGACATTGCGCTGCCACGGCTCACCCGCCGCTTCAATCGCGAATTCAAAGACCTGGCGGAGCTGGACCCCGCATCGTTCGGCAACCCCAGGCTGCCGGTCAAGGACTTTACGCCGGAAGAAACGCGCCAGATCGTCTTCAAGACCATGCTCGATGCCGAGGTGGATCACACCATCCGGCTCGACAACAACGGCATGGCCGATTACCGCTCCGTGGTGGGCTTCTTCGCACGCCAGCTCCTGAAAGACCTGCGCCTGGTCGGGGGTTATGACCAGCTCTATCCCAAGGTCAAGACTTTCATGCGCGAGCATCTATTCGCCGGCCCCGTCGATCTGGACGATCCGGTAATCCTCCGCAACCTGTCCGAGCCGGAAGTCGGCAAGGTGCTGTTTGACTGTTTCCGCGCCGCGATCAACGCGCTGACCATCCACGACAGCGGCAGCTCGCGCATCGAAGGCCATATCCGATTGCGCGACACGCGGCCCTTCCGCACTGAGCCGCGCGGCTTCCTGCCCGCCAAGCGATCCGTATTTAACCGGATCGTGGGCGAAGACAAAGCCGATGGCCTGGAGTTGGATTTTGCCGCGTTCCTGGAAACCGCACCCGACGTGCAGGCTTTCGGCAAGAACTACATGGCCGTGGGCTTCAAATTGGACTATGTGAAGGCCGATGGCGAGCTTTCGACCTACACGCCGGACTTCATCCTGCGCACCACGGATGGCGCGGTGTGGATTGTCGAGACCAAAGGCCGCGAGGAACTGGACGTGCCGCAGAAGATGGCGCGGTTGCGCCAATGGTGCGTTGATGCGACCAAGGCGAGCAAAGCGGAGGATGGAACGCGCTACGGTTTCGTCTATGTCGATCAGGGGAGTTTCGAGCAGCATAAACCCTCGTCATTCGCGGGACTGGCGAGCACTTTCCGTGAATACCAGAATGAAAACAGTGGGGGCTAACGATGCCACGCCAAGACAAAAAATCCTATGACTTGAGCGAAGCCGAGCAGCGCGATCTGGTTACGTTAATCCAGCAAGGCAAACCGTTGCCGGAAAAATACCGCTTCATCCTGTTCGAGGACAAGCGCGAGGTCGAACTGGTCTGGAACGGCAAGACGCGGAATGTATGCACCACGGTGCTACCCTTCCAGACGCTGGAGCATATCGACGAGCCGCGCACCGAAACCAGGATGCAGGAAGGCCTGTTCGACAGTCGCGGACGGCAACAAGCGGGTTGGACCAATAAGCTGATCTGGGGTGACAACAAGCTGATCCTGTCGTCACTCAAGGCAGGCGCACTGTGTCGGCAGATTGAGGATGCTGGCGGCCTGAAGCTGATCTATATCGACCCACCTTTCGATGTGGGCGCGGATTTCAGCATGGATATCGAAATCGGCGGCGAGACCTTCCACAAGGAAGCAAACCTGCTGGAACAAATCGCCTATCGAGATACCTGGGGTCGTGGGGCGGATAGCTTCATTTCGATGATCTATGAACGCCTGATCCTGATGCGCGACCTGATGGCCGAGGACGGCAGCATCTATGTGCACTGCGATTGGCGAGTGAATTCTTTCATCCGCATCGTGCTCGACGAAGTCTTTGGTTCTAGCTACTACCGCAACGAAATTCGGTGGAAAAGGCAGCCACCTCGCGGAGCAAAAGCGATTGCACGGCAGTATGCCAAAAGCTCAGACACGATTCTTTATTACTCACGCAATAGCACTTACGCATGGAATCCACAGTTTAAGGAATACAGCGCGGAATACGTGAAGTCTAAGTTCACCTACAAAGACAAAGTGGGGCGCATCTATCGTATTGACAACATTGGAGACTACTCGGAAACGTCCATTGCTGAGTTCAGAAAACATGGACGCATCTACGATTACCCGTCGGGAAAGATCGGCCTCATTCGCTATCTCGACGAGGCGAAAGGTGAGGCAATCACCGACATCTGGGTGGACATTGCGGAAGTGAATTCACAAGCGATTGAGGATACGCGATATGCCACGCAAAAACCCGGATCCCTCATCGAACGCATCATTAAGGCTAGTAGCAACGAAGGCGATTTGGTAGCCGACTTCTTTTGTGGTTCCGGCACCACTGCTGCCGTCGCCGAGAAGCTTGGGCGCAAATGGATCGCCACCGACCTGGGCAAGTTCGGCATCCATACTACGCGCAAGCGGCTGATCGGCGTTCAACGGGAGAAGAAGGCCGCCGGGCAGGACTTCCGCGCTTTCGAGGTATTGAATCTTGGCCGCTACGAGCGGCAGGCTTATCTGAATGTCGCCGGGCGGCTGACGGCAGGACACAAAGCGCAAGCCCTCGCCCAGAAAGAAAGCGAGTTCCGTGAGCTGATCCTGCGAGCCTACAAAGCCACTGGCTTTGGCGGTACCGAAGGCGCGGGTTTGTCAAATGCAGCGCAGGACGGTTTTTTCCACGGGGCGCGCAATGGACGACTGGTCGTGATCGGACCGATCAATCTACCGGTAGGGCGGCTGTTCGTCGAAGAGGTCATTACCGAATGCCGCAAGCGCGGGGCGTCCCGAGTAGACGTGCTGGCTTTCGAGTTTGAGATGGGATTGTTCCCCGCCGTGCTGGAAGAGGCGCGCAGCAAGGGCATTGACCTTTCCCCGAAATATATTCCCGCCGAGGTATTCGACAAGCGGGCAGTGGACAAGGGCCAAGTGGTATTCCATGACATCAGTTTTGTCGAAGCCACGCCGCGCCATGACAAGACGAACAAGCTCGCGATCAGGATCGAACTAACCGACTTCTCCGTTTATTACACCCAGGGTACAGCCGAGGCAGCGATTGCTGCCATGAAGGATGGCAAGAGCGAGGTCATGTGCGAGCAGGGCCAACTCCACAAAGTGAGCAAGAGCAAGGACGGGATCGTCACGAAGGAGAGGCTCACCAAGCACTGGACGGACTGGGTGGACTATTGGGCTGTGGACTTCGACTACATGAGCCGCAAGGAAATTATCAAGGTGCCTGTGGAATCAGGTCTCGGCGGAGTCACGTCACTGCCAGGTTTTGAACCTCCTCAAGGCGAGCTGGCCCTCCCCGAGTTCGAAGAACGCTGGACGGGCGGCTATATCTTCGAGAACGAATGGCAAAGCTTTCGCACGCGCCAAAACCGCGACCTGGAGTTGACAACCGCCCTGCATACTTATGACCGACCAGGTCGCTACACCGTGGCCGTCAAGGTAATCGACATCTTCGGCAACGACACGATGACGCTCGTGGCGGTAAATGTAGGCTAGCTCAAGGATAGTGTCGGCGGCGTAGATTTGGCTTGCTAATCTATATCACTTGGTGCTATATTGTGAACCCGCGAGAGATGTTGTATGGCGGTTTATAAGACCCGGTGGTTTGACCGTTGGGCGCGCAAACAAGGATTGAGCCTGCCCAGCCTTTGTGCCGCTGTGCGCGAGATGACGGCAGGGCTATATGATGCTGACCTTGGCGGCGGGCTGCTAAAAAAGCGGATTGCACAGTCCGGACAGGGGAAGAGTGGCGGCTTTCGCACGCTGGTCGCCACCAACAAAGGAAACCGGTGGGTATTTGTGTACGGTTTCTCGAAGAACGAGCGCAGCAATATCGACAAGGATGAAGAGGAAGCCTTGAAGAAGCTGGCGGGCCACCTGCTGTCACTGACAGCGCAGGGACTCGACAAGGTGCGCCGTGCAGGCGAATTGATGGAGGTGGATTGCAATGCGGAAAACCAAATCGGCTATTCTTGAAGCCGCTCACGAGACGGTGAAGGGACTGCACCGAGCAGGCGCAATGGATCAGGTCACGTTGCGGGAATTCGACCGCCTGTGCCTGCCACCCGTCGAACCGCTCAAGCCAGAGCAAATCAAGCATATTCGCGAGACCTCAAGGGTCAGTCAGGCGGTCTTTGCCGCGCTGCTGAACACGAGCGTGTCGACCGTGCAGAAATGGGAAATCGGCCAGAAAAAGCCTACCGGAACCGCCCTCAAGCTCCTACATCTGGTGCAAAAGCGCGGCCTGGAAGTTATCGCCTAAACCTGATCGAAGAACTCCGCTACGCATGGCCAAAACTGATCATCCTCTCTATTTCAAAAGTAGAGCATGACGACAACGTTTTCCGTATGTTTTAGCGCGGTTTGGCTGGCCGTTGTCGGCCTGTCGTAAAACATATGTTTCCCAACAACCCCAAGACTGATCGAATGAAGAATCGCAGCATCACCGTGCAGGGCGCCGCCGTCGGCATTACGACGCGGCACGAGCAGGATTACATCTCGCTCACCGACATGGTGAAGAACTTCGACGGTGGCAGCGCGTTGATCGAGCAATGGCTGAAGAACAAGGACACGGTGCTGTTTCTGGGGGTGTGGGAGCAGATCAACAACCCCGGTTTCAATTCCCTCGAATTCGAGGGAATTAGAAACGAGGCCGGGCGCAACAGCTTCTACCTGCCGGCCAAGAAGTGGATCGGCGCCACGGGCGCAATCGGGCTGTACGCCAAGGCAGGTCGCTACGGCGGCAAACGATGACGAACGACGAGTGGGACACGCTGCTCAACGGTCTCGACACCCCGGCCAAGTTGGCCATTCAGTTCAGTAATGCAATTTTAAGGATAATCGCCTCGTAGCTTCACTTGAGCCACTAACTCTACATCACGGCGTTAGCGAACCTCCGCAAGCAGCCGCTTCATCATCTGTTCCGCCTGATGGAGATAGCCGACGCCGAACAGGTTGAGATGATTCAGGATGTGATAGAGGTTGTAAAGCGTTTTTCGGGTAGCGTAACCAGGGTCGAGCGGGTAGGCTTCGCGGTAAGCCGCATAAAAAACAGCGGGAAACCCACCGAAAAGTTCGGTCATGGCGATATCCGTCTCGCGGTCGCCATAGTACACCGCCGGGTCGAACAGCACCGGCTGCCCCGCAAGATCAAAACTGTAATTGCCGCTCCACAAGTCGCCGTGCAGTAGTGAGGCGACCGGTTGCGGCCCCGGAAAAAAGAAATCCAGCCGCGCCATCAGTTGCTCACCCAGCGTTTGCAGCTTGCCCGTGTGGCCATTTGCTCGGGCTAATTGCAACTGGTAGCCAAAACGGTAGTCGCGCCAGAACTGAATCCAGTCGAAAGAGGTTTCATTGATTTGCGGCGTTGCGCCGATGGTGTTGTCGCGCGCCCAGCCGAATTTCTCGGAAGAACAATGGTGCATCGCGGCGAGCCCCGATCCCAGGGCTGCTGCATCACCTCGGGATACACTACCCATTCCCAGATATTCCAGCACCAGCCATGCCTTGGACCCGTTTGCACCCCGGCACACCGGCACGGGTACGCGCAATGTACGGGATTCGTGAATTTCCTGAAGTCCTGCCGCTTCCGCCTCGAACATCGTCAGGCTGTCCGCATGGTTCAGTTTGACGAAAAATCGCCGACCGTTGCCTTCGATCCGATGCGTTTCGTTGATGCAGCCGCCCCCGATGGAAGAAGTCTCTTCCACATGGAACGGACTGCCGGTGGCAACAGAGATTTGTGCGGCGATATCCGCCCAGGGTGACATAGGCTTATACTTGTTAGGCTCGCGAATTACCGGATTGGCGGCCACTGTGACACTGTCTCAGGACAACCACTTCCTTGCCCGCCCGATGGCTGCCCTCACCTGTGCCGGCGCCGTTCCGCCGATATGGTTGCGGCTACTTATCGAGCCTTCCAGCGTCAGCACGGTAAAAATGTCATTATCGATCAATTCAGAGAATTTTTTCAACTCCGGCAGCGTAAGCGCGCTCAGCTCACGATCGCTGTTGTCGGCAAGGCGCACCACTTGCGCTACCGCCTCGTGCGCTTCGCGAAAAGGTAACCCCTTTTTCGTCAGGTAATCCGCCAGATCGGTGGCCGTGGCGTAGCCGCGCATCGCAGCATTGCGCATTGCATCCTGTTTGACGCGGACGCCGGTCAACATATCGGCGTAAATACGCAGCGTGTCCGTGAGCGTGTCCACCGTGTCGAACAGGGGCTCCTTGTCTTCCTGATTGTCCTTATTGTAGGCGAGCGGCTGAGCCTTCATCAGCGTCAGCAGCGCAACGAGGTGGCCGTTGATGCGCCCGGCTTTGCCGCGCACCAGTTCCGGCACGTCGGGATTTTTCTTTTGCGGCATGATGGATGAACCGGTACAGAACCGGTCGGCGAGTTCAATAAAACCGAACGAGGGATTCATCCATAAAATCAATTCCTCCGATAGCCGCGACAGATGGGTCATGATCAGCGCCGCGCCGGCACAGAATTCGATGGCAAAATCCCGGTCGGAAACCGCATCCAGCGAATTTTCGCAAACACCGTCAAACCCCAGTTGTCCCGCCACCATCTCGCGGTCGATGGGGTAGCTGGTTCCCGCCAGCGCCGCCGCCCCCAGCGGCAGCCTATTCATACGCTTCCTGCAATCGGACAACCGCTCGACATCGCGCTTGAGCATTTCGAAATATGCCATGAGATGATGGCCAAAGACCACGGGTTGCGCCACCTGCAAATGGGTGAAACCCGGCATTACCGTATTCGCATGCTGTTTCGCGAGGTCCAGCAGCGCGTGCTGCATGGCATGGATGAGCCGGATGATGTCGTCAATCGAAGCACGTAAATAAAGCCGCACATCGGTGGCCACCTGATCGTTGCGTGATCGTGCCGTGTGCAGCCGTTTGCCCGCATCGCCGATCAGCGTGGTCAAGCGTTTTTCGATATTGAGATGCACATCTTCCAATTCCAGCCGCCAGATGAACTCGCCGTTGCGGATTTCGTCGCGAATCCGGCTCAAGCCGGATTCGATCGCGGCCAAGTCGCCGCCGTCGCTAATTCCTACGGCAGAGAGCATCCGGGCGTGAGCAAGCGACCCTTCGATATCGTAATCCGCCAGCCGCCGGTCGAACCCCACTGACGCGGTATAACGCTGCACCAGTTCCGAAACCGGCTCGTCGAACCGTCCCGACCAGGTATTTCCACTTTTTTCAGACGGTTCCGATGGTGCGTTTTTCTTTTTTGAAGTTGCCATAATATCCTGCTATCCATCAGCATGAGTCTGGAATACCAGTCCCGCATGCTCCCTCATTCTGTGAAACTGAATAAACTTCCAGCTTTCCTGGGCGACACTCAATTCCGCTCCAAAGGAGGCCAGAAAGGTGGGTGCGCCTACCGCATCATAGGCGACCCGATGGGCGTTGGGTTCGATGAATCGTTTTAGTTCTCGTGAATCATGGGCGGTAACCCATCGCGCCATCTGGTACTTCGCCGGGGCAAGACGGGCTTCCACACCATATTCATGCTTGAGCCGGTGCGCCACCACTTCGAACTGCAGGGCGCCCACCGCGCCCAGCAGCAAGGCGCCGCCGGCATGAGGCCGGAACACCTGGATCGCACCCTCCTCTCCCAGTTGGGCGAGCCCCAATTTGAGCTGCTTGCTGCGCATCGGGTCGGCGATCTCGACCGTCTGGAAAATTTCCGGCGCAAAAAACGGCAGGCCCGTAAACTGCAGGCGCTCGCCTTCTGTCAGCGTATCTCCCAATTGTAGTGTCCCATGATTGGGAATTCCGATGATATCACCGGAATAGGCGGTATCGAGCAACTCCCGCCGCTGCGAGAGAAACGATACTACGCCGTTTGTGCGGATATCCTTATCGTTACGTACGATCCTGAGGTTCATGCCTCGCTCGAAGCGGACCGAACAGATTCGCACGAAGGCAATGCGGTCCCGGTGGGCTGGATTCATGTTGGCCTGAATCTTGAACACCACGCCTGAAAACCCGGGTTCATCGGGTTGCACCTGGCGCTGCATGGCTTGGCGCAATCCGGGCGACGGCGCCAGATCGACCAGTGCGTCCAGTACCTCGCGTACACCAAAGTTGTTGATGGCCGAGCCGAAAAATATCGGGGTCTGCAGGCCGGCGAGGAAAGCCGCATGACTGAATTCCGCAGAGGCGCCGCGTATCAGCTCGATTTCCTGCTGCGCATGGGCGGCATTCTCCCCAAAGCGTACCGCAATCGCAGGATTGTTCAGACCCTCGATGATCTCGTCCTGGTCATCCAATCGGTCTGCGCCGGGGCGGAAAACGCGCATGCGGTCGCGCCGCAAGTCGAATACGCCATGAAAGCCGCGGCCCATGCCTATCGGCCAGGTGAAAGGCGTCGCCGCCATGTTCAACGTTCGTTCGATTTCGTCAATGAGATCGAGCGGTTCACGGACTTCACGATCCATTTTGTTCACGAAAGTGAGGATGGGCGTGTTGCGCGCGCGGCATACTTCCAGCAGCCGCAGCGTCTGAGCCTCCACGCCATTGGCGGCATCGATCACCATCAATGCCGCGTCCACGGCGGTCAGCACCCGGTAAGTATCTTCGGAAAAATCCTGGTGACCCGGCGTATCCAGCAGGTTGATGACGCAGCCGCGGTACTCCATCTGCATCACGGAACTGGCCACAGAAATACCCCGCTGCTTCTCGATCTCCATCCAATCGGAGGTGGCATGGCGGCTCGCTTTTCGCGCCTTGACGCTGCCGGCGATATGAATTGCGCCGGCAAACAGCAGCAGCTTCTCCGTAAGCGTCGTTTTACCCGCATCCGGGTGTGAAATGATGGCGAACGTGCGACGCCGCGCCACCTCCTGACTGATTGTCATCCAATATGCCTCATGTTGAGCCTGGTTCCTCTGGGGACGTTGAGCCTGGTTCCTCTGGGGACGTTGAGCCTGGTTCCTCTGGGGACGTTGAGCCTGGTTCCTCTGGGGACGCTGGGTCCGGTTCCTGCGGATAGAGGTAACACCGCGCCGTATGCGTCGAACTGAACGTGCTTGTTTCAGGGTAATTCTCGCGGCATATCGGCATGACATGGGGACACCGGGGATGAAAGTGGCAACCCGCCGGTGGGTTGGCGGGTGATGGCAGATCTCCATGGAGATGTATGATCTCGCGCTTTGTTTCGAGATCGATTACCGGCACCGCCGACAACAGCGCCTGCGTATAGGGATGCCTGGGACTGCCTAATACTTCGTCCACACTTCCCTGTTCCACGATTCTCCCCAGATACATCACCGCCACTTCATCGGCGATATACTCGACCACCGAAATGTTATGAGTGATGAATAAATACGCCAGCCCCAGGGTGCTCTGCAACGCCTTCAGCAGATTCAGAATCTGGGCCTGTACCGACACATCCAGTGCGCTGGTCGGCTCGTCGCAAACGATCAGCCTGGGGTTGACCGCCAAAGCACGGGCAATGGCGATACGCTGGCGCTGGCCGCCGGAAAACTCATGCGGATAGCGCCATTTGGTTTCTGGCGGCACCCCGACACTTTCCAGGAGCGCATCCACCCGGCTTCCTTTCGGGACAGGGGAAGGATGCTCCGCATGGCTCGCTTTGCCGTCGCTTTCGACTTTCAGGGCATTCATACCCTCTTCAATGATGTCGACGATGCGCATCCTCGGATTGAGCGATGAATAGGGATCCTGGAAGATGAGCTGAAATTCGGCGCGCATCTGTCGTAACCGGTCGCGTTCCAATCCCGCCAGTTCGATCCCGTTGTAACGCACGCTGCCTGCAGTAGGCGGAATCAATTGCAGAATACCCTTGCCGACCGTGGTTTTCCCGCAGCCGGACTCGCCCACCAACGCCAAAGTCGTGCCCTGCCGAATTGTCAGCGACACACCATCCACCGCTTTGACATGTCCCACCACACGTTTCACTAAACCCTTACGTATCGGAAAGTGGACTTTAAGGTCAGTGACGGATAACAAGCTGGAACCGGCGAACCCGGATTCACGATCCGGCGCGGCCGGAAGATCGGATCCGTCCGATCCTTCTAAACCCTGAACGCCGGATTCCGGCCCCTGACTCCCGCGCCCTGGTTCCTGTGCCCGGGGTCTTGAATCCTCATTAAAAAGATGACATCTTACCCGATGACTCCCGGTGACCTCGCTCCACCCCGGCGCGACCTCACGACATAATTCCCAGACATGATCACAGCGATCCGCAAAGCGGCAGGCGACGAATTCGCGTGACAGAGGCGGTACGTTTCCGCTGATCGCCGCCAGCGGCAGTCCCTGCCGGCGCCTGGCTTTTCCCGGCAGTGAAGCAAACAATTTCTGTGAGTAGGGATGCGCCGGGCTGCGGAAAAATGCTTCGCGCGTCGCCGTCTCCACAATTTCACCCGCATACATCACCGCCACCCGATCCGCCATCTCCGCCGCCACGGCGAGATCGTGAGTAATGAGTAGAATTGCCATGCCATCGCGTTGCTGCAGATCCCGCATGAGATCAAGCACCTGGGCCTGAATAGTGACATCCAAAGCGGTAGTGGGCTCATCGGCGATGAGAAGCTCCGGCTCTCCCGCCAGCGCCATGGCAATCATCACCCGCTGCTTCATTCCACCGGAAAACTGGAAGGGATATTCCTTCATGCGGCGCGATGCATCGGGTATACCCACCTGATTCAATATTTCCAGTATGCGTTTTTGCGCCGCCGCACCGCGCAAATTGAAGTGTCGCCGCAACACTTCGCCAATCTGCTCCGCCACCGTCATCACCGGGTTCAAACTTAGCATCGGCTCCTGAAAAATCATGCTGATGCGCTTTCCGCGCACATTGCGCATAGCGGCTTCCGGCAACAGGAGCAGATCCTCTTCGCCGATCCTGATGGATCCTGCGACAATCTCACCCGCTTCCGGCAGCAGTCGCATAACGGAGAGGGCTGTCATGGATTTGCCACAGCCGGATTCGCCCAGTAGCGCGAAGGTCTCGCCTTGCAGAATTTGCAGCGAGAGCCCATCCACCGCCCGTACCGGCGCCGCGCCGGTGTGAAGAATGGTTTCGAGATTGTCAATTTGCAACAACGGGTTCATGGCTGGGCGGGATCCTCAACCGCGGAGGAAACAGGTTTAGCCTTTGACCCTTCTCTGCGTCCTCTGAGCGGCAATAGTCCAGCTTTTGCCGACCATATCTTCGCTCGCGGATCGAACGCATTCTGCACCGCGTCGGCCAGCAGGTTGGCGCTCAATACCAGTGCGAACATGAAACTGAAGGCGGCAAGCAACGCCCACCATACCATCGGTTCACGCGCCATTTCCAGCCGCGCGGCATTGATCATCGTGCCAAAACTGATCATGGAGGGATCAACGCCAACGCCCACATAGGACAGTACCGCCTCTGCCAGAACCAACCCGCTGAAATCCATCACGGTAGCAATCAACACGATATGCATCACATTGGGCAGAATGTGACGGCTGATAATACGCCAGTGGGAAACTCCGAATGCGTGAGCCGCCTGAATATATTCCATTTCGCGCAGCTTCAAGGTCTCGCCACGCAGCAGACGGCACAGACCGGTCCAACTGGTGACGCCGAGTATGATGCAAAGAAACAGCAGGCGCAGGTCGGCGCGCGCGGCAATGGTGTCAAACAGCTCAGGATGGGTTTCTATGTATACCTGCATCATCAATACGGTCGCCGCGATCAGCAAGACGCCGGGAATCGAGCTCAGGGTGGTGTAGAGATATTGAATAACGTCATCCACCCAGCCCCGAAAGTAGCCCGCCGTGATGCCGAGAAGCAACGCAAACGGAAGCATCATCAGTGTGGTGAGTGTGCCAATCACCAGTCCGATACGGATACTTTTGAGCGACTGATAAAATACGTCCTGTCCCACCTTGTCGGTGCCGAATATATGGTAATGGGTGGATAACGCCAGCGCGGCGCCAAGCACGGATAGTATCAATGCGAGCGTGATGCATATGGCATTCCAGGGAATTCCCGTGGCGCCCCGCCAGATGTCGGAGAACGCCGCCAAATATTTTTTACCACTACGCTTCGCCAATAGCGCGGTTAACGAAGCCACGACCGCGCACCAGAGAAGAAGCCCCAAAGCTCCGCCCGCCGCCGCTCTCCACGCCACATCGGCGACAAGTTGTGTTTCGGGATCCTGCAAATGCGCCGCCCCGAAATTCAGACGGGGATATTCCCGCACCTGCCGGCCATCCGCAAGCTCCACCGTTTCTCTCCCATAAAGATGGGAGGCAAAGGGTGCGGAATAGGTCTTTTCCGCGCGCGTCCGCAATGGGGCGGCAATCAGGTCAAGCAGGCTTAACACTTCCACGCTGTAAACTTTATCCCCTTTGCCGCTGCTGCTATTCCCTATGGCGGGGCGAAAATGCACGGTATCGAGTAATCCAACGGTAATAAAAAATATCAGAACCGTAAGCGCCACCATGCCGCTCGTACTATGTCCTACCCGCCGCCACGGCGCCAGCAGGTGCTCGTGGCGGCGTACATACCAGGCAAAAGCAATTATCGCCGCCACCAGCAGGTAAACGAGCGCATCTGTCCAGAGAATTACCGGCTTGAAAGACATGGCGCCAAGCTGAAAAATGTGTGAAAAATGCGCGTCAAATGAGCAGTTAAGTTAACTACCGGATCGGATTTTCATTCCAGCCTTATCCTCGGGTCTACCAGCGTATAAGAAATGTCTGTCAATATAAGTCCGATGATATAAAACAACGATCCCAGAAAAACCATGGCGCGCACTACCGCGAAATCCTGCGAGTTGATTGCATCGATGGTATAGCTGCCCAATCCCGGAATGCCGAAAAACGATTCGGTGATGAGACTGCCAAGGAACAGCAACGGTATCAGCACCACCGCGCCGGTGAGTATCGGAATCATGGCGTTCCTAAGCACATGCCTGAACAGCACGGCGCGTTCCGGCAAGCCCTTGGCGCGGGCGGTACGAACGTAATCCTTGCCCATTTCCTCCAGAAAAATGGTGCGATACCAGCGTGTACTGGCGCCGGCGCTGGCGACCACGCCGATGACGACCGGCAGTATCAGAAATTTGGCGGCGGCAAATCCGTCAGCATAACCTGAAATCGGCACCAGATGCCACAGCTTGCCGATCAGAAATTGCCCGCCAATGATGTAGAACAAACCGGAGATGGACATCAGGGCGACGCATAGTACCACACCCCAGAAATCGACGTAGGTGGCCCGAAAAAACACCATCACCAGCGCCAGGACAAGGTAGACGCCTAATCCCAGCAAAAATACCGGCAGCGCAATGGCGAGGCTGGCTACCATCCGTGTCTTGATTTCGTGGGCAATATCGCGCCCGTCGTCGGCACGCCCGAAACGAAAAGCAAACATGGCGGCCGACTTCTCGAAAAAAATGGTACGCGTGAATTTCTCGACGCCTTCCTTGCGCTCGTTATATACGAGCGGCTTATCATAACCGCGCTCCTGCTTCCACTTGGTGATGGCCTCGGGTGTGACACGCTTGATGCCCAGTTGCATCCGTGCCATGTCGTCGGGACTGTTAACCACGAAAAACAAGGTGAAAGTGATCAGATTTACCCCGATCAGGATGGGAATGGCGTATAGGACGCGCCGAATGATGTAATTAAGCAATCCCGCCCCTTGAACCTAAATCCGGTAGTTGACCGCTCATCGAATAGATCAGATTCATGATTAATAA
>JAKDLC010000115.1 GCA_030453055.1 Nitrosospira sp. | reverse complement strand
TCCATGTACCTGCCTCCATGTCTTGCACAGCACTGACAATTCGGCCGCCAGTGCTTCGCCAATCCGTGTCAGATTCTTTTGGGAGAACCCGTAATTCACCCGCAAATAGCTGTTTGCAAAGTGTCAAGAATTGATAAGCAATTAAAATTAGAAGACGATGTGGATTCTGCCTTTACCGATGCGATTGCCGCTGCGGCAGAATTGCATAATATATATTAAACGAATTACGATGGGCTATTTTAGAGCATGATGCAGATCTTTCTTTGATTAGCCAACCCTATATTCATGCAGAGGAATTATTAAAAGCCCTGGCTGTCTGAATGACCTCATGCGGTTCAGGTGGCGTGCGAATAGCGAAAGTTGGGTTAAAATTCCGGATCGGTCAGCGCGGCAAAAACACCGGCATCGGGTACCCGCACCCGCTCGGCCATATCGACTTCGCCTTCCAGTTCATCCTCAGGGAAACGGTGATGAACCATTACAAAAGCTCCTTGTCGACCGGTGCGCCCAAATCAACTTCGGTATGCAGGTTTTCGGGCGTTGTTGGCCGAATTGCGCCACATTACTGTAATCTATCGAGCTGCAGCTGCCTAGTCTCGTAACCATGTCGATCTACTGCTCGCGCTGCACGGCATGGGGAACAAGCTGATGTTCCAACCAAGGCAACAACTCACGGCCGCTTCTTTCCTTTCCTCAAAATCCCGAACGAATAAGATATGAGGAAGATGAAAGTCGAAAAACAGGAGGCGGTCGTGTGTTGTTTCATTAAGTGTGTGCGGGAGGAGCCTGTACAGATTGCACCGCGAGGCGCAGTCCCATCGCCTTGAGAATCGCAGAAAAGCTGCTCAGTGCAGGATTGCCCTCTGGCGACAAGGTACGGTACAGCTGTGTCGGATTCAGATGTGCCTGCTCGGCTACGGCTTGCACACCGCCAAACGCTTTTGCCATTTGTCTTAGGGCAATCAAAAGCTCGCTTTGATCGCCATTCTCAAGAATGCTATTAAGCAATTGGACGGCGTAAGCAGGATCTTCCCGGTACATCTCCGCCATAGCGTCGTCATGCGTTCTATCTTTCATCGTCTATTCTCCTTTGCCAGTCTTGCCAGTATTCACAGGCGCGCTCGATATCCGCGTCCTGCGTCCGCTTGTCGCCACCGCACAGAAGCAACACAACTTCTTTAGTCGCGATAGCGTAATACACTCGATACCCCGCACCCACATCAACGCGCAGTTCCCACACACCGTCACGACAAAATCTGTGATCGCCAAAGTTGCCCAGTTCGATGTGGTTCACGCGCCGGTCTACCGCAATTCTTGCGGTCACATCGCGCAGCTTTCGAAGCCACTCAAGATAGATATCTTTATCATCGGTCAGGTAGTGCCGGATTTCATACATAATGTATTTTCGTTTATAGACGAATTTGTGTCAAGGCTGTGCATGCGGAAATGGGCGAAAACCACTGGTAGTGAAGACCTTGAAGACCTTGCTATTAACAACAGGCGGTGAAGCACAAGCCGGTCATCCCGCGTGTCCAGGCCGACCGGGATATGCAAGAGGCTGTCCAATACTATCTGAACGAGGGGGCCGAGCAGGCGGCGCTGGTCGAAGTTCCGAAACATTGTCAGTTATTGATTTATTTCAGAACTTGCGGTGTTTACGCAGCCTCCAGCACGCGTATTTCGACGTGCAATCCAGCTGCGGCTGCCATATTTACCAAGGCATCGAGAGAAAACAAATTGATCTTGCCGCGCATCAGAGCAGAGATGCGTGGCTGCGTGACGCCGAACAGCCTGGCGGCCTGAGCTTGGCTGAGGTTGGCGCGGACCAGATGATTTTTCAGGGCCAGCATCACGGATGAGCGAAGCTTCATGTTTTCCGCCTCTTCAGGGGTGTCCTCGATGGCATCCCATACGCTGGCAAACCGTTCATTACTCATTGCGCTAACTCCCATGCAAGATCACGATAACGTTTCCCGGCAACAACCGCCAACAGTCCAGCGCCGCTGACGTTACAGCATCCCGCGCTGGTGGAGGTGGGCGTGCGCAAATGGCGGGTTAAAATTCCGGATCGGTCAGCGCGGCAAAAACACCGGCATCGGGTACCCGCACCCGCTCGGCCATATCGACTTCGCCTTCCAGTTCATCCTCAGGGAAACGGTGATGAACCATTACAAAAGCTCTATCACTAGGAAATTAAGGTAATGGCTACAAAAGACAACCGTAGAAATCTGATTTCTCATCCCGGCGAGATACTCAAAGATGAGTTTCTTGAGCCTCTTGATATCAGTGTATACGCCTTGGCGCATGCTATAGGCGTTCCCCGTACGCGTCTGAACGACATTGTTTTGAAACGGCGCGGCATTTCCGCTGATACAGCACTGCGCCTCGCACGCTTTTTTGATATGACACCTACTTACTGGCTGAATCTTCAAACACACTATGACCTCGTTATGGCAGAGACCGAGCCCGAAAATACGTTGTACAAGGTTTTGACCTTAAAAGATATTCAGACAAAAGGTGTCGTTCATACATATCCATCGCCCGGCCCTTGCCGCTGATGCATTCAATCCCTGCGCAGGGGGTCCAAGCCGCTTTGCGCCTCTCTTTGAAGTAAGCGGCGCTTGTAAACCTGGACCGGTCAGGGAACGGGTTCACTGGTATCAAAGGAAGCGCGATAAAGACTCATCAGTCGATCGACAGTGTCACGGTTGCCGTCGAATCGCTCACGTCTTGTTGGAGTGAGATCAGTGGCGGCGACGCGGTCGAACAGAGCATAGCAGATCTCACCATTATTATAGCGAGATCGGTAAGCAAGGCCTTCTATCTCTGGAAATTTGACGTAAATGTCAAGGCCGAGTGTCCGGGATGCCGTGTAGTCGTCTGCGCCCAACTCGCCTGCATCTATCTCGTAGGCCTGAAGACCCTCGTCATAGACCTTGGCTAAGAGCATGGAGCGCTCCAACCTCAGAATTGACCAGGCCCGCTCATTAACCAACTCCCTACGTAGCACCCGGCCTCTTGGCCTCCGCAGCACCGTCTCCACAAAGGCACCCTCAAGCCGTTCCGATGCATAAAGAACCCGATACTCACCGCCGGGTGCGTCGAATCTGTTACTTGGTCTCGAACCGGGTGCCGGGCCAAAGAAGACCGCGCTACGGGTTGTATGATGGATGCGAACAATCAGCGCCTCCTCTCGTAGCGTGATCGTCAGCGGCGCATCACTTGCCCCTGCCCTGGCTTCGACCGCCGCCAAATTTAGTCCTCATCGATGTCGAGGTAAGCCTTGGCGGCGTGACAGACATCCCCAATTCGGCCTTCGACCAGGGCATGAAGCGGGACATCAGCGAGATTAGGATCCGGTTCGACTAGAAACTGCAGTGCAGACCAGTCTCCCGCCACCTTGAAATGCTTAAGCACCTCTGCAATGCCGGGAAGGACCTCGACTCGACCGTCCGTCTCCATGAACTGAGCCCGTGGCAGCACTAACTCGGCACCGTCCATCATGCCAAGAATAGTCCTTGCCTTGACCCTCTTGTGCACGGCCTGTCGCGATACTCCGAGAAGCTCAGCCGCTTGCGTCAGTGACAGGCCGCCATCTGCCTTCTCCAGCAGCATCACTTTCAGCTCAGCGAACCGCTTTCCCTCCGTGAGCTGAGGCTCATCGCCGACTTCAACTTCGGCGATGAGTTTGGAGGAATGCTCGATCTGTTGAGTGATAGCTTCAAGCGCCTTGGACATCTCGTAGAAGGCCTTGGGCCTGTCATACTGGCAGATTCGCACAAGCTCGCCACGTGAGGGCGTAAGTTCGGTCAGAAGCATGAAGGCATCTACCGCAAGCCGCTCGGCGCGGGCAGTGGGATTCCACCGATGAACGAGGGCTTTTCCCACCTCGTGTGCGCGTTCAATACCATGGTTCACCACGTCGCGATACCAACAAGCCGGACCATGACGTTTTCGAGTGGTCCGCTGCTTTTTCCATGGCTCGAAATCCATGACCGCATCCTCGACGAAAGCGGTGCTGAGTAACACAGCGGCGAGATCGACCCGAGTAGTGAAGTTTGATATCTGAAGTAGTGCGGGACTGGTCTCACTGGTCGCCCCCAACTCATGGCACGTCCTGTTACGGATTAGATGCTCAAGGGGGTCCTTCAGGCTAATGCCAGCCGCGCCGGCCTGCTCTTTGGCAGACGTGAGAGCGGTTGAATCGAGCTGCTTCTGCTGTTCAGAGGCCAAGGAACTCATTCGTCAGTCGCGCCGATATAGGGAAAACGATGTAAGGTTGATAATTTCAAGGTTGATAGGGTGGAAATGTAGTCATCATCTACCTCATTGTCAACCCTTACTACGTATAATGCAACTGTCGTGAAGTCAGGTCCGGTCGCTGCGCGAAAATTCCGTCAGTGCGAAATACTGCCCCCTGCACGGAAACGGCCCGCGCAATTGATCGTCCAAATTTAGACTGCGACCGGCCCTTTTGATTTTCTCGGCCGACCGCCTAGCTTGCCATTCTGGCGTGCGGCGGTTGCCTTGGCGTCGGTCGAGGCGGCCCCGCCTCGCTTTCCAAGCTCCACCATCCAGCGCTTTGAGCCGAGAAAACCTTGCAACAATCCCGGAATATAGAGATCAGCATCGATGCACGGGAAGTGAATACCGAAGCCGTCAGGACTGATTTCCGCACCTGCCAGGTCGTCAGGGGTCGCGTTTTCCAGCCCTTGGGCGTCTTGCGGAGAAAATGCCAGGTCCAGGCCGGAAGACAGTGACACGACCACGCGGGCAAGGTGATCGTCGTAGCGCACCGCCACGGCGGCCGGGAAGCGCGCCTTCATCGCTTGTCCGCGTCGGTTGGCCGCCTCAAAGGTTTCATTAGTAATTTCCATGTACCTGCCTCCATGTCTTGCACAGCACTGACAATTCGGCCGCCAGTGCTACGAGAACGGGTTTTAGCGCGCTATCGAGCGTGGCCCGGTACTGTCCCTTAGCTTCGCGTTTATAATCACGTTTGAAAGATGAGGCGCGGTCAATCGTCCGCATTCAGATCTGCGATCAGGTCATCGACGCTGGCGAACCGCTTGCCCTTTCCGGACTCAAGCTCGGCAATTGCTTTGCGCGTGGTGATGTTGGGCGTCTTCACATCGAAGGGCAAACGGCGCTCGTCGGCGACACGCAGCATCAGCAAGCGAATGGCATCCGAGATGGACAACCCCATTGCTCCGAGCGCCTCAGCGGCACGTTCCTTGGTGTCGGTGTCGATGCGAGCGCGGACATAGGTATCAGCGTCGATTCCCCCGAGATGGGACGTGCCGTGCACCGTGCGGCCACCAAGTTCGCAACGCATACCGCGAGCAGCGCGCGGCGAAAGCACGGCGACTGATCGACCGTGCCACCGCGTTCTACCTGGAGATATCGCCGATCCCGATAGAAGAGGATCCTCAGGTCGAACGCAATGGCCGGGCGCGAGCTGATTTTTTGCGTGAAGACCGCCCCTATACTGCCGCGGACGCGTCCAAGCGCCTGGGCAGCCGGGCGCGTAATGCCACCGAGCTCGCGAGCCGCCTCAAGCGAGAAGGGAAACTCTTCACCGTGCGTGATGGGACGATCGAGAAGTACCCGCGTTTCCAGTTCGATGCCCATGGCCGGCCGCTGCCCCAGATCGCCCAAGTCTTGACGCACTTCAAGGGCAAACTCGAAGGGTGGGAAATTGCCCTCTGGTTTCATTCCAACAATGGTTGGTTGCCAAACCAAGCGCGACCGGTCGATGTGTTGCGTCGCCAGCCCGAGGCGATTATCCTGGCTGCAAACCACGAGGTCGCCGGGGCCGAGTTTTGAGCGGGCCGGGCAAACCACCCACAGGTCCGTTCACCGCAACTTACAGTGTTTACGCAGCCTCCAGCACGCGTATTTCGACGTGCAAGCCAGCTGCGGCTGCCATATTTACCAAGGCATCGAGAGAAAACAAATTGATCTTGCCGCGCATCAGATCAGAGATGCGTGGCTGCGTGACGCCGAACAGTCTGGCGGCCTGAGCTTGGAGTGGGTATTCTGGAGCATCGTGACCGTCGATTCCGGAAATTGCCCCAAATCGGTCACGTTCGCCCGGAATCGTCGGTCACGATAAACCAGAATGACCGGTCACGTTCGCCCGGAGGTGCTCAGTGTCCCGCGCTGTAGTCGAAGTCGTCTTGCAGGATCGTTTTCGTAGTCCTGCCCGCCGTAGCATGGCGGGCACGCACCTGGTCAGCAGTGACAACACGGGAGGGATCGGCCTTCAGGGCATCGTAGGCCGGGCCTACCTGGTTGTGCAGCCAGCTTTCGACAGCTCGATCACGCGCCAGGAGCGCACGCAAGCCGTCTCGGATGACTTCACTCTCGGTGGCGTATTCCCCAGTCCCCACCTTGGCCTTTACCACGTCGGCCATGTCGTTGGGCAGCGTGATGCTCAGTTGTTGAGTGGTTCGCATAACAATCTCCAAACAAATGAATAGGATTTAATCCTACTACAACAACCGCCAGCAGTCCAGAAACGCGGTGTCTTCCCCGAATATTGTTGTCATTACTGCGTATTCCACTGAAACTGGACACTCAGTCCACGGTAAACTGGACACTCAGTCC
>JAKDLC010000114.1 GCA_030453055.1 Nitrosospira sp. | reverse complement strand
CGGTTTATTCATTTGAATCGGTTATGTAACGATATCTCTGACTCACTACACTAGCGATTGTATTCCGTACTACTTTACCCGAAAATGCATAAATGCATTAGAATGAGTTGGTCAAATAGTCACGAGAGGTGCGAAATGCGAACCATGACCCTGGCCGACGCCAAAGCCCATCTTTCCGCTGCGGTTGATCTGGTCGCAGCAGGTGAGGAAATCGTCATCACGCGTCGTGGTAAGCCGATAGCACGCATTGTGCGTGAGGTCGAACGCCCGGCGGGAAATACAGCCGCCCTGCTGAAAGAGATGCAGAAGTTTGTCACGGCGCAATCGCTGCAGAAAGAGTCGGCAGTCGAGCTGGTGCGTCACATGCGCGATGGCAATCGCTACTGATGCGTTACGCCGATACCTGTTTGTTGGTATCCCTGTTTTTTCGCGATTCCGGCACTGATGCTGCACTGACCTGGTTACAGGTCGCCGGAGTAGAGCCGGTTATGGCAAGCCACTGGAGTTTGACCGAATTTTCCAGCGCTGCCGGACTCAGAGCGCGCGCCGGTCAAATCACTCCCAAACTGCATCGCGAGGCCTTGGCGAAGTTTCGCCGCTTTGCGGCCAAGCGCTTGATCCTGATCCCGCCCAAATCCGCCGACTTCGAGCACGCCGCCGTATTGCTTGACCATTTTGAAAGCGGCCTGCGCGCTGGTGATGCGCTGCATCTGGTGATTTGTATCCGTCAGGGAGCGACTCTATGTACGGCGGATAATACGCTCGCTGAGGCGGCCGTAGCGCTCGGTATTGAAACGAAAAAAGTCGGTTGTTAATCACCGGTCACCGCCATTGGCGCTTATTTGCTATGATGTATCCCTCGCTTCGCGCGGACAACCCGCTTCATGCTCAACATTGACCTGCATTGCCATTCCACGGTTTCCGACGGCTTGCTCACGCCCACGCAGTTGGTTGAACATGCGGCTGTACGGGGAGTCAGCGCGCTGGCGCTGACCGATCACGACGACGTGGGCGGGCTGGATGAAGCGCGCCAGGCCGCAGCCGCGAAGGGCATCCGCTTTATCAATGGCGTGGAAATCTCTGTCAGTTGGCGCGGCCAGACTCTGCATATCGTCGGTCTCGGTATAGATCCTGAATTTCCCCCACTGGCGCAAGGCCTTGCGGTCATTCGCAACGGCCGTGTCGAGCGCGCCCGCAACATCGCCGCGCAACTCGACAAATTCGGCATTCATGGGAGCCTTGAAGGAGCGTGTGCCTACGCCGGGAACGGGTTGATGGGCCGCCTTCATTTCGCCCGTTTTCTGGTTCAACAGGGTTATGCCAAGGATGTAAAAGCCGTGTTCAAGAAATATCTGGTCAAGGGCAAACCGGGATACGTGCCGCACCAGTGGGCTTCGTTGAGCGACGCGGTTGGCTGGATACGTAACAGCGGCGGCAGGGCCGTGATCGCTCATCCGGCCCGCTATAAGCTGGGCAAGGATGCGCTCGACGAATTGCTGCTGGAATTCCGCGCACTGGGAGGCGAGGCTATCGAAGTTATCACCGCCAGCCATACCCCGGAACAATCGTTGCTGTTTGCGCGCCATGCCCGGCGCCTGGGTTTGCTGGCTTCGCGAGGCTCCGATTTTCATGGGCCGGGCGAGAGCTATTTTGACTTGGGCCGCATGCCGGAACTACCCGCCGATTGTACGCCGGTATGGCACGATTGGAATGGGGCGATGTAATACGGCGACCATGCCTCGACCCCGCGGTTCAACCTCGCGGAACGCATAAAATAATCAAAACCCGAATCTGTTTGTCACGTGGCCCAATTCTTTTCCATCCACCCGGATAACCCGCAAGCGCGTCTGATAAGGCAGGCGGCGGCTATCGTGCGCGCCGGTGGCGTGATCGCTTATCCGACCGATTCCTGTTATGCGCTGGGTGGTCACCTGGGCGACAAGAACGTCATGACACGCATGCGCGCCATTCGGCAATTGGATGAACACCATCACTTTACGCTGATGTGCCGGAACCTGGCTGAGATCTCGTATTACGCCAAAGTCGATAATCGCCAGTACCGGCTGCTCAAGGCGACTACGCCCGGCAGCTATACCTTTATATTTCAGGCCACGCGCGAAGTGCCGCGCCGCTTACAACATCCGAAACGCAACACCATCGGCCTGAGGATCCCGGATCACGCTGTAGTGCAGGCGCTGCTGGCGGAATTGAATGAGCCCCTGTTGAGTTCCACCCTGATTCTGCCGGGCGATGAGTTTCCTCTCAACGATGCGGGGGAAATCCGTGACCGCCTGGAACACCATGTAGAGCTGGTCCTGGACGGCGGCGCTTGCGGCCTGGAAATGAGCACCGTAATCGACTTGACCGGCGACGCGCCGCAACTGATACGTCCAGGCAATGGAAGTCTCGCACCTTTCGGGATCACGCATGAATAGCTTCATCCAGACTATCGCCATTTACGCGCTACCGGTGATTTTCGCCATCACGCTGCACGAGGCGGCGCATGGCTACGTAGCCAAGCATTTCGGCGATCTCACCGCCTACGCACAGGGACGCGTCAGCCTGAATCCAATCCGCCATATCGATCCGGTGGGGACCATCCTGCTGCCCGTATTGACGCTGCTGCTGGGCGGCATCCTGTTCGGCTGGGCGAAGCCGGTACCAGTCAACTTCTCGGCACTGCGCGACCCGAAACAGGACATGCTATGGGTTGCGTTGGCTGGGCCGGGCGCGAATCTCTTTATGGCGCTGCTTTGGGCGTTGGTAATCAAGTTGGGGGCCGCCCTGCCTGAGAGCGATCTGGCCAGGCCCATGATATTGATGGGTGAAGCAGGCATCAAGATCAACGTGATACTGATGGTGCTGAATTTGCTGCCGCTACCGCCCCTGGATGGCGGCCGCATTGCGGCAAGTCTGCTGCCGGATCGCATGGCGAATAGTTTTGCGAAGATCGAGCCTTATGGCTTTATGATCCTGTTGCTACTATTGATCACTGGCGTGCTCGGCGCCATTATCGGGCCTTTTATCAACGTCACGATAAAAATGATGATATGGTTTTTCGGGTTGGGAAATTGAACAGATATGGGTTAACCACGGACAAGCAATATGTTTACTGATCGAGTTTTGTCGGGAATGCGTCCCACCGGCGGCCTGCATTTGGGGCATTATCACGGGGTGCTGAAAAACTGGACGGAATTGCAGCATCAGTTCGAATGTCTGTTTTTCGTTGCCGATTGGCATGCTCTCACCACTCATTACGACACCCCGGAAGTCATCGAACACCATGTCTGGGATATGGTGATAGACTGGCTTGCCGCCGGTGTGGATCCGGCACAGGCAACGTTGTTCATTCAGTCGCGCGTACCGGCGCATGCCGAGCTGCATGTGCTGCTTTCCATGATTACCCCGCTCGGTTGGCTGGAACGCGTTCCTTCTTACAAGGATCAGCAGGAAAAATTGTCCGAGAAGGATCTGAGCACATACGGCTTTCTCGGCTATCCTTTGCTGCAAAGTGCCGATATTCTCATTTACCGCGCCAATCGCGTGCCGGTAGGCGAGGACCAGGCGCCGCATATCGAGTTTACTCGCGAGGTCACGCGCCGCTTCAATCATATTTTCGGCAAGGAAGCCGGTTTCAGGGAAAAAGCCGAGTTAGCGATAAAAAAGCTCGGCTCAAAAAAATCCAGAGTCTACCGCGAATTGCGCAATCGTTACCAGGAACACGGCGACGACGAGGCGTTGGCGGCGGCAAAATCGCTGCTCGAGGAGCAGCAGAACCTGAGCATGGGGGACCAGGAGCGGTTATTCGGCTATCTCGAAGGCGGCGGCAAAATGATACTCGCTGAGCCTGAAGTCATGCTTACTCCGGCATCAAGAATGCCGGGGCTGGATGGGCAGAAAATGTCCAAATCCTATAACAACACCATCAACCTGCGGGAGGATGAGGCGAGCGTCATAAAAAAAATCCGGACGATGCCGACCGATCCGGCGCGGGTCCGGCGCAGTGATCCGGGGGATCCCGCCAAGTGTCCGTTGTGGCAGTTCCACCTGGTTTACTCGAATACGGAAACCAGAGAATGGGTGCAACAGGGTTGCACGACCGCGGGTATCGGCTGTCTGGAGTGCAAGCAGCCGGTTATCGAGGCGATACTGGCGGAACAGCAACCCATGCACGAGCGTGCCCGAATGTATGAAGAAGATCCCACGCTGGTACGCAATATCATCGCAGACGGATGTGAGAGAGCCGACAAGCTGGCGCAGGAAACGATGCGTGACGTCAGAGAGGCGGTAGGGTTGAATTATTCTTAGGGTTTATGAACGATTTGCTCCATCCTGCCGTCGCTAGTCCCGTCGCGAAAATTCACGGCGAACCCCTTACGGAGATGCCCCGGGATTTGTACATTCCGCCGGATGCGCTGGAAGTATTTCTCGACACGTTCCAAGGGCCCCTCGATTTACTGCTTTACCTCATTCGCAAGCACAATCTGGAAGTGCTGGACATCCCCATGGCGGAACTCACGCGACAATACACGGCCTACATAGAGATGATGCGCACCGGCCAACTGGAATTGGCGGCGGAATACCTTCTGATGGCTGCGGTGCTGATCGAAATCAAGTCGCGCATGCTATTGCCGCGGCCCGTTGCCCCGACCGAGGAAGAGAGTGACCCGCGCGCTGAGCTGGTGCGTCGTCTGCTGGAATACGAACAAATGAAACTCGCCGCGCAGCGCCTTAATGAATTGCCCCAGCTCGGACGGGATTTTGCGCTGGTGCAGGTATGGATCGATCAGGCGGCGGTGAAGCGCCTGCCCGATGTCAGCACGAATGATCTGCGTAACGCCTGGCTTACGCTGCTGGCTCGCGCGCACGTAAATCGCAGGCATCATATCACTCGCGAAGAACTTTCGGTTCGTGCACATATGAGTCGCATTCTGCGTCATTTGCATGAGCATGAATTCACCGAATTCAATGAATTGTTCAGCCCCACTGCCGCGGTGGCGGAAATCGTGGTAACTTTTCTTGCCTTGTTGGAGTTGGTCAGGGAAAATCAGGCAGAGGTTACCCAACCTCAAATTTTCGGAACCATTTATGTCAGATCGATCGGTTTCCTTACTGCCCCCTAGCTCACATGGTTCATCCTCTCCCGCTGAAATCAAGCGGATTCTGGAAACGGCATTGCTCACCAGCCAGGATCCGCTGCCACTGTCCGAACTGAAAAAATTGTTTGACGAAGAATTGAGCGCGGAGATTCTGCGCAGGTTGCTTGAGGAGTTGCGGCGCGACTGGGATGAAAAAGGGGTGGAACTGGTGAATGTCGCCGGCGGCTGGCGCTTCCACGCCAGGCCGGAGATGCAGAAATTCCTTGACAGACTCAATGCGCAAAAACCCCCCCGCTACTCGCGCGCGGTACTGGAAACGCTTGCCATCATCGCCTACCACCAGCCGGTGACACGTGGGGACATCGAGGAGATTCGCGGTGTTGCGGTTTCCGGTTCGGTGCTCAACGCTTTGGAGTCGCGCGGCTGGGTAGGCGCCATCGGCCATCGCGATGTTCCCGGCAGACCGGCCTTGTATGCGACCACCACGGGCTTCCTCAACGACCTTGGCCTGCGTTCCCTGGAGGAATTGCCACCGTTGGAGGAGTTAGGCTCACTGCTTGAGCTTAAGGAATACAGGGGAAGCATGGAATTGTTGCCTGTCCCTGAGTCTGCTTCAACCAATGAGAGTATTGGGTAATATGCGAACAATTCTGGTGGCAAATCCCAAGGGCGGATGCGGCAAAACCACGCTGGCGACTAATCTGGCCGCTTATCTGGCGGGACAAAATCAGCGGGTTGGTATGTGGGATCTGGATCGTCAGAAATCATCACTGGGATGGCTTGCGTTGCGTCCCGCCGAGTTGCCGACGATCAGCCGTTTAGATGCGGAACGCAATGAAACTCATCCGGATATTCCGGATGACAACGACTGGCTGGTGCTGGATTCGCCGGCGGGTATGCATGGCAAGAATCTTGCGCATGCACTGAAACTTGCTCACAAAATAATCGTCCCAGTCCAGCCTTCGGTATTCGACATGGCCGCCACGCGGGATTTTCTGGATCGGTTGATGGAAGAAAAAACCGTGCGCAAGCACAAGGCTTTTATAGGTGTTATCGGTATGCGTGTGGATCCCCGCACGCGCGCCGCCGCTACACTGGAGCAGTTTCTCACGCAGTATGATCTTCCCGTTCTCACTTACCTGCGCGATACCATGGTGTATGTCAACGCTGCTTTCAATGGCAAAAGTATTTTCGACCTGCCGCCCCACCTGACTGAACGTGATCTACCGCAGTGGCAACCGCTCATTGAATGGGTGAAAACGACTTAGCCCGGATGTTTCATAAATTGACGCGCGCCCTTGCTTGTCTTTTGTTTCGTATGGGAATTTTACTCGGTCGGGCGTATGAATCACTACGCCACTCCCTCACAAAATCCCCCTACAAAACAAAATCCTGCGCAATCATCACGCGAATTTATGAAACATCCGGGTTAGCGTAGAATTTTAGGGTAAGACGGGCATCCGCTGCCTCGTTTTTCACCGTTCAATACCTCAATGCACATGATCGCCTGGCGGGGGGAGTATTTCCTTTTCCCGGTTGAGCT
>JAKDLC010000010.1 GCA_030453055.1 Nitrosospira sp. | reverse complement strand
GACGCGCGCCCTTGCTGGTCTTTTGTTTCGTATGGGAATTTTGCTCAGTCGGGCTATGAGTCACTACGCCGCTCTTTCACAACCCCCCGGCAAAACAAAATCCTGCGCAATCATCGCGCGAATTCATGAAACATCCGGGGTAAATCTTGAAAAAGATCGACAATGTCACTTCCTTCCATTTTTCGCCATTAGCGGCCTGGGTTCTTCCATTTAATTTATGAGCCTGAAATGCGGTATTGTCGGTCTGCCCAATGTAGGGAAATCCACGCTGTTTAATGCGTTGACCAAGGCGGGCATATCCGCGGAAAACTATCCCTTCTGCACCATCGAGCCTAACATCGGCATCGTTGAAGTACCCGATCAGCGTTTGGGCAGACTCAGTGCAATCGTCAATCCGCAAAAGGTGCAGCCTGCCATCGTCGAGTTTGTCGACGTCGCCGGTCTTGTTGCCGGGGCATCCAAGGGTGAAGGGCTGGGCAACAAGTTTCTCGCCACCATCCGTGAAACCGACGGCATCGTCAATATGGTGCGCTGCTTCGCCAATGACAACGTCGTGCATGTCAGCGGTAATGTGAATCCGGTCTCGGATATCGAGACCATACAGACTGAGCTGGCCCTGGCCGATCTGGCGACGGTGGAAAAGGCGCTGCAACGCGAAACCAAACTGGCCAGGTCGGGCGACAAGGACGCGATCAAGTTTGTGGCGCTACTGGAAAACACACGGGCGCAACTCGACCAGAGTATACCCGTCAGAAGCCTGGGGTTTGACAAGGAGCAACTTCAATTATTGACGCCGCTATGCCTGCTGACCGCCAAACCGGCCGTCTATGTGGCCAATGTCGACGAAAAAGGATTCACGGAAAATCCGCTGCTGGCGTGTGTGGAGGAGTATGCCGCGCGCGAAGGCGCGCCGGTAGTAGCGATCTGCGCAGCCCTCGAGTCGGAAATTGCAGAAATGCCGGACGAGGATAAGCAGATCTTTCTCGCCGACATGAATCTGGAAGAACCGGGATTGAATCGGCTGGTCCGCGCCGCTTACCAATTACTCGGTCTGCAAACCTATTTCACCGCCGGCGTGAAGGAAGTGCGCGCCTGGACCATATCCAGGGGGGACACCGCCCCAAAGGCAGCCGCCGTGATTCATACCGACTTCGAGAAGGGTTTCATTCGCGCCGAAGTCATCGCATACGACGACTTTATTGCTTGCAAAGGCGAGCAGGGGGCGAAGGAAGCGGGAAAGATGCGGCTGGAAGGGAAGGAATATGTCGTCAAGGATGGCGATGTGATGCATTTTCGGTTTAACGTCTGACAGATCCAGACGTTCTACCAGGACTTGCGTAGATACAGGAGCTCAGGAGCCGGGCGTCCCGCTAACGGCCGCCTGGGCCGCCTGCTGATCAGCTGCTCTTGCTTTCCTGGTATTTTCTATGAAATGGGCTATATTGAAAATGGCTGGCTCATCCGAGTTGTTGGATTTTTGACTTGGCTTGGAACTCATATTTGCGAGGGAGGAAAAATGGCGGAGCAACATGAAACTTATAAGGGCCGGGAGATTATCCTTCGAACCGGAGCAGAAGCGTCTGCCGCAAGAGCTGCGGCAGGGATTGGAGAAGACGAAGCGGGCGCTGAGGGGATTGAGCTATACATCGATGGGGAGCGAATCTTCACGGTACGCGATGCGGGCGGGGCATATATTGCATCCGGCTTTGCTTTCGATCCTCAACCTTCGCCAATTGATTTAGCCAAGAAGATTATCGACTACAGGGCGACGGGGGAATAACATGGGAATCCGGAAAAATCAATCCAGCCTGACAGCCCCCGAGAAAGCGGCATTCGTCGCTGCGGTAAAAACTTTGAAGGCTAATGGCAGTTACGACACTTTCGTTGCTCAACATCGCGCCGCGTTTATGGCCAGCCCCAATGATCCTGCGCACCGCGGCCCAGCCTTTTTGCCATGGCACCGTGAGTATCTTCGCCGGTTCGAGCTTGCCCTCCAGCAGATCAACCCAAGTGTTTCCATCCCCTACTGGGACTGGACAGTGGACAGGACGGCCGGAGCCTCGCTTTGGGCTTCGGATTTCATGGGTGGCGATGGAACGGGCGCCAGCCGGCGGGTTACCACGGGTCCCTTTGCGTTTTCGACCGGAGAATGGGCTCTTACGGTCCGTGATCCCGGCGATACAACCACTTTTCTTACCCGTGCGTTTGGCGCAATGGGGGCCCTGCCGACCCAACAGGGCGTCAGTGGCGCCCTGAATGTGGTTCCGTATGATTCCGCACCATGGAACTCCAATAGCAGTACAAACACAAGTTTCCGGAATCGGCTGGAGGTGGTTATTCACAATCCGGGACACATGTGGGTTGGCGGATCGATGATGGCCATGTCATCTCCCAATGACCCCGTGTTCTGGCTGCACCATTGCAATATCGATCGGCTGTGGGCGGAATGGCAAAGGGAGAACCCCACGGCAATTTATTTGCCGCCCAGCGATACTCCCAATGTGGTGGCGGGCCACGGCCGGGATGATCCGATGCCGCCATGGGACAATGAAGCGTCGCCGCCTACGCCTCGAAGCGTTCTCGATCACCGTGCGCTCGGGTACACCTACGACGATGAGGTGCCAACTCCCGGGATTGTGTCGCTTACCATTGGCGCGCCGGCTACCTCGGCTTCAATAGGGCAGGCAGGAGAAATTGATGGTTACAGTTTTGCCGTGACTACGCCGGGAAGCCATGTCATCGAGACTCAGGGTTCGACCGATGTAGTGACGACCCTGTATGGCCCAAACGACATGGCGGCAGTCATTACTGAGGATGACGACAGTGGGCCAGGCGCGAATTCACGGATTGAAAGAAACTTGTCGGCCGGCACCTATTATGTACGGGTGCGGCACTACAGCGGCTCATCAGTCGGAAATTATAGTATCTCGGTGAACGGATCGGCAACGCAACCCGGTATCCCAACCATTCAGGTGAACGGTCCGGCAGTGCAGGACACGATCGCTGCCGCGAATGAGAGGGATAGGTATACATTCACAGTAACCAATCCCGGTACCCATACAATCGAGACCGCTGGCAGCACCGATTGCTTTCTTACATTATTTGGTCCCGGCAACCCGACCACATTCATCGCCCAGGATGATGATAGCGGTCCCGGGACCAATTCAAGGATTGCCCTAAACCTCGCACCTGGCGTGTACTATGTCCAAGTTAGACATTACAGTCCAACCGGCACGGGTCCCTACAGCATTTCGGTTAGAGACTGGTCGCGCATTCCGCGCTATTCCGGATAAAACTCATGACCCCATACCTCGTTTGAGCCACTTTTTTACCGCGAACCGGTTGTGCATAGTGCGTTCGATTCATTTAAACGCCCGTTGCGCAACATTAGACGGTGACATTGAGGAGGTATGCTGACAAGCCTTCGAGCCTTTGCGCAAGCTTTGCGCTGTACGCCGCCGAATACTTTGTCCACCATCCGGGAGTGCCATCATGATAAATCGTTCGTTTCGCATGACCTTGCTGCCTGCCGCCGTGTTCGCTGCTCTAGGCATCTCCGCCAGCGCTCAGGCCGACAGCGTGCGGTTTGCTACGTTTAATGCTTCGCTCAATCGAAATAGTTCCGGCGAACTGCTGTCAGACCTCTCTAATCCATTCGCATCAGGGGGCGTCTCCGCCACGGTTGCCAATCGCATCCAGCAGGTGCACAACGTCGCCGAAATTATTCAACGCGTGAATGCGGACGTGCTGCTAGTCAACGAATTTGATTATGACCAGAACGGCGTGCCAAGCAGCAGCAACACCCCCTCCGCGCTCGGTTATTCCAGCCAGGCTGCCCTAATGTTTCAGGACAACTTCCTTGATGCCGGGCACGGGAATGCTACGCGTGGTCTCACCACGGGCGTCAACTATGCTTACCGTTATACACCGACCACCAACACTGGCCTGGCTTCCGGCTTCGACCTCGACAACAGCGGCAGTGTTGGTGGGGGCAACGACGCTTTCGGATTTGGCAACTTTCCCGGCCAGTACGGCATGACGATCTATTCCAAGTACGAAATCAACGACGTACGCACTTTCCAGAATTTCCTCTGGAAGGACATGCCAAGCAACCTGCTGACCGATGACCCGACTGTGGGCGCAAACAACCTTGGCACGTTCTACTCCGCCGCCGAGCAGGATATACTGCGTCTCTCGTCTAAAAACCACGTCGACATTACCCTGAAAATCAACGGCCAGGAAGTTCACATGCTGGCCGCGCATCCTACACCGCCAGTGTTTGACGGCGCGGAAGACCGCAACGGCAAACGCAACCACGATGAAATCCGTTTCTTCAAGGATTATATCGCGGGCGAAAGCTATATTTACGATGACCAGGGCAATACGGGTGGGCTGGTCGCAGGCGCCAAGTTTATCATTGCCGGTGACATGAACGCCGATCCCAACGACGGCGATTCCTTCGGGAGCGCCATCGATCAGTTGCTGAACTCGCCGCTGGTTAATACCGGACTCACCCCCGACTCCGCTGGCGGCACGGCAGCGGCGAACTACCCGAGCAACAATGGCAGCGCCAATGACAGCCACGTTACCCATCCCAGGTTCGACACCGCCGATTTTAACGATGCCGGCCCCGGCAACCTGCGCGTGGACTACGTGCTGCCATCTGCCAATCTAGCCATCAATAGCGGCGAAGTATTTTGGCCGGTTGATCCACAAACCGGCGACACCAACAACACTGGCGACGTGTTCGACCTGGTCGGCACATTTCGCAACCAGAACCTCTACGCCAACTTTCCCAGCTCCGACCACAAGCTGGTTTGGGTAGACGTGGAAATCGCCCCAATTCCTGAACCTGAAATCTACGCTATGTTCATGGCCGGCCTAGGCCTGATGGGCTTTATGTCGCGTCGTCGCAAGAAGGCTATTGCTTGATCCTGAGCCACAGAGGGAGACCCTTTGTGGCTTTCTGGTTCTTAGCCCCCCTGACGGTCTGTTCTTGGACGTTTCTGCCTGTGGCAAAATGCCGTAAATTGACACATCTCCGACAGCTGGATTTCCCGGTAACGGACGCTCAATGTGAGGCTGGCAGCCTGTCGGACTTGAAGGAAATCGGCTGCAAAAGCGTCTGGCCGGTCCATATTTCGCCGCTTTTTCGGCCAATAGAACGACTATTGGCCTTCAAAATCGTCAAAATCTGTCCTCACCCAGTCACTTTTCGCTTCGATTCTTCAAGTCCGACAGGCTGCCAGGTGGTTTCGGCCGTCCGAACTTGCGCGAAATTCAAGCGTGAGGCGTTCGTCTGCTGGGGCAGCGGACCAAAGCAAGCCTCTACAAAATGGCTCTCTGTATAGATGATTGGCGGAATTGGTGTAGAGCGATTCAACCGCCGACCACGCAAAGTGCCGGGATTTAGTTAGGACTCGTTATGAGGTATTCTTCGGAGTGTCGGTGAGCTATAAGCAACGACTAATCGTTGTATTTCGGACTTGAATACGTACATATATGATTTTAAAAGAGGAAGAAATTAATGGGTTCTAAATACATTGTACTTGCTATTGCCCTTGGCGCCGCTTTGACTAGTTGTGGTGGCGGGGTTCCTGAAGCAAATTCAACGAATTGTTCTGGCACAGGAATGCAGGCGGCGCTTCCAACTTTCGACAATGAAGCTGAGCGGCAGGCGTTTATTGATAAATGTCAATCTTTGGCAGGAAAATAAAGCTGGATCAATGGGGTCAAGCTCGATCAACGGGGTCGCCCCATTGATCCATGCTGCATCACGACGGCTATGTAATAACCAATTTTTCCACTCTGTCGTGGTCATTTCTGGATGACCTTCTGCCGGATAGTCGGATTATTACGGCTGCTTTTTATAATTGACTGCCGATCAACGAGATCGCTCAGGACCTCAAGCTTGATAGGTGGGGCGTCTGGCAGCTCGACGGTGAGGTTAAGCCTTCCGCCAATAGCCTCGACATACTGCCGCAGGGTGGAAAGCAGCATGTCCGATCCTTTCTCCAGACGAGAAACATTGGATTGCGGCATGCCAAGCTCCTGCGACACCCCAGCCTGGGTAAGTCCTGCTTTCTTACGTAACTCCTGTAGAGTCAAGTACTCCCTTTCCAGCTCATCCGTCCGTGCCTCGATCCGCGCCTTGCGGTCGGAGGGTAAATTGTCCCAAATCTTCTGTAGGATAGGTCCTTTCGTCATTTCCGTTCCTCCTTCAAGCGGGTTAAGTGATCATCAAAACGCGCGTCCGCCTTCCTGATAAGCTGCTTGTAAAACCGTTTTTCGCTTCCGCCCGATTTATCTCCTGCGATTAGTACAATGGCTTTGCGTGCCGGATCGAAAGCAAAGGCAGCCCGCCATACGCCGCCATCAGCGGAAAACCGCAGCTCCTTCATATTTGCATGCCTGGAAGCGTTCAGCGTATCGACATGAGGACGGTTAAGCTGCGGACCGTATTTTTCCAGTAACCCCAATTCAGACAGCAAGCTGTTCTGTACTGCCTCGGAAAATTCCTCATATTCGTTGGCAAATACCGGATGAAATTCAATGCTCCACGTCATGAGGATAGATTATCAAGAATGATATATATCGTCAATGATATTTTGAAATTGAAATTCACCCTTGTTTGTATCCCTAGGCAGTTTGCCAACGACTGAGCCATGAGCCTCTCGAAGGCGTGACTTAATGGAACGAGACACATTCATTCAGGTGTGATATGATAATGCACATCTGGGGGTGGAATGTCGAAACCAGTCAAGGAAAGCCTGCTCGAGCGGGAACAATTCGAACTCAAGTCGAAATCAGGTGGCGGACTATTGAGTTATGAGGTTTGGCGGTATGTCGAAAAGGGTAAAACCGTGGTGACCAGGTACAACCTGGCCTACGTCAACCACGCGATTTATCGAGGCGATAACGGTCGGGGTCTCGGTTTCGATAATGCCCATGGTCACCATCACCGACATTACATGGGCGAGATTGAGGCGATCGAGTTCGTGAGTTATGAAGCGACGCAGGAAAGATTCCAGCAGGAGTGGCTGGAAATTATTAACCAAACACGAGGAAAGAAACCATGACCAAAATCGTGATTCGCACTGATGATGTAGCAGGCTTCTTCTCACGTGCGAAGGATGCTGCACGGAGAGCGGATCGAGGCGAAGCGTTCAAAGGCAAGGTAACGCTCTCGTTCGAAGACCCGCAACGGATGTTTACCGTGCTTTCGGAAGCGCGTCGCCGTTTGATGCTTGAGGTGATGCACGAGTCCAAGACTATTAATGAGCTGTCCCATCGGCTGCGTCGCAACCGTTCGGCCATCACCAAAGATGTCGGACTTCTTGAGAAGATGGGGCTGCTCGTTTCACAACGCAAGATCAACCCGGGGCACGGCATTCAAAAAGTTGTGCGTTCAGTCGCGCCTAAGATAGAGATGGTGGCAACGCTGGGGTAAGTCCCTCTCGCACCTATTTGGAGCCGCTAAGGAAGGTAGTAAACTCCCGAATCTCGTCGTTTCAGTGATTGAAGAATTCCTCGACCTCGTATCCGAGCAGTGGAATCAGGCGCTGGCGCGGTTGAAGTCGTTTGTCGAGGACTGAGCCGGTACTTCCGATGAGTCGCTGGGCCTAAGAATCAATGGTGGTCACCGATTCCGCAATGACTGTCATTCTCCAATCCGAACTCCGTACCCCGCAACCGCCGCTGCGCGCCGCGATCACCGATGCCTACCGGCGCGACGAGGCGCAGAGCGTGAACGAGCTGATGAAGCAGATCGATCTGCCGCGGGCGAGCCAGTACCAGGTGCAGGAACGTGCGCGCAAGCTGATCGGCGCAGTGCGTGGCAAGCGTGCCCGCGCCAGCGGGGTCGACGCGTTGATGAACGAATTCTCGCTGTCCAGCCGGGAAGGCATCGCGCTGATGTGCCTGGCCGAGGCGCTGCTGCGCATCCCGGACCCTGAAACTGCCGACCGCCTGATACGCGACAAGATCAGCAGGGGCGACTGGAGCTCACACCTCGGAAATAGCCCGTCGCTGTTCGTGAATGCGGCAGCTTGGGGCCTTCTGATCACCGGCAGGCTGACGTCGACCCATAACGAAGGCGGACTAACGTCCGCGCTGACGCGACTGGCCGCGAAAGGCGGGGAGCCGCTGATTCGCAAGGGCATGGACCTTGCGATGCGCATGCTGGGCCAGCAGTTCGTGGCCGGCGAGACAATCCGGGAGGCGCTCGAACGCAGCCGCGAGCACGAGGCGCGCGGCTACCGCTATTCATACGACATGCTAGGCGAGGCCGCATTGACCGCGGTCGACGCCCGCTGCTATTACGCATCCTACGAGACCGCAATCCACGCCATTGGCAAGGTAAGCGCCGGGCGGGGGATTTACGCAGGGCCGGGGATATCGGTCAAGCTCTCCGCGCTGCATCCGCGTTACACACGCGCCCAGCGCGAGCGCGTGGTCGACGAGTTGCTGCCGCGGCTGAAGTCGCTGCTGCTGCTCGCGAAGCGCTACGACATCGGGCTGGACGTCGACGCAGAGGAAGCTGATCGGCTTGAGCTCTCGCTCGATCTATTGGAAGCGCTCGCGTTCGACCCCGATCTGGCCGGCTGGAACGGTATCGGCTTCGTCGTCCAGTCCTATCAGAAGCGTTGTCCGTTCGTCATCGATTGGATCGTCGACCTTGCACGTCGCAGCAGTCATCGGATCATGCTCCGGCTGGTCAAGGGAGCGTATTGGGATGTGGAAATAAAGCGTGCGCAGGTCGAAGGGCTGGAAGGTTATCCGGTCTATACGCGCAAGGCGCACACCGATGTCGCCTATCTCGCATGTGCGCAGACATTGCTGCGGGCGCCGGACGCGGTATACCCGCAATTCGCGACACATAACGCATACACGCTCTCGGCGGTCTATCAGATGGCGCAGGATGCGCGGGTTGACGACTACGAATTCCAGTGCCTGCACGGGATGGGTGAGGCGTTGTACGATCAGGTGATTGGTGCGGATCAACTTGCCAAGTCGTGCCGGATTTATGCGCCGGTCGGCAGCCACGAGACATTGCTAGCCTATTTGGTGCGGCGCCTGCTTGAGAACGGCGCAAACTCGTCGTTCGTCAACCGCATTCTCAACGAGGACGTGAGTGTCGATGATCTGGTTGCCGATCCGGTCGCCCAGGTCGCGCAAGAGGGCTCAATGCCGCATCCGGCGATTCCGCTGCCGCCCGACCTGTATGGCGCCGGGCGCAGGAATTCATCCGGCATCGATCTCGGCAACGAGCACGCGCTCGCCGCACTGGCCGCCGGGTTGACTGTGCTGGAAGGCCGAGACTGGCTGGCCATACCGATGCTCGCTACTGGCGACCACACCGATGGCAAGCGGCTGCCGGTTTTGAATCCTGCTGACCGCACCGACTGTGTCGGCGCCCTGATCGAGGCGACTGAGGGCGACGTCGAAACGGCGCTCGCAGCCGCACAGGCGTTCGCGCGCGAATGGCAGGCAGTGCCGGTGGGGTTCCGTGCAACGCTGCTGGAGCACGCGGCCGATGCGCTTGAGGCTCACCGCGCGGCACTGATCGGACTTGCGGTGCGCGAGGCCGGCAAGTCATTACCCAATGCGGTCGCCGAGGTGCGCGAGGCGGTAGACTACTGCCGCTATTATGCGCAACAGATGCGCAGCCAATTCGCGAATAGTGATCAGCCCGAGGTGCTGGGGCCCGTGGCTTGCATCAGCCCATGGAATTTCCCGCTCGCGATTTTCATCGGTCAGGTGAGCGCCGCGCTTGCCGCTGGCAACCCGGTAATCGCAAAGCCGGCAGAGCAGACGCCGCTGATCGCAGCAACCGCGGTTAGACTGCTGCATGAGGCCGGTATTCCGCGCGCGGCGCTGCAGTTCCTGCCTGGGCGCGGCGAGACGGTCGGTGCGCAGCTCACCGGTGACCCGCGCGTGCGCGGCGTGATCTTTACCGGCTCGACCGAGGTCGCGCAGCTCATCCACCGCACGCTCGTCAGACGCTCGCCGGAGAAGGAGATCGAGGAGATTCCGCTGATCGCCGAGACCGGCGGCCAGAACGCGATGGTGGTCGATTCATCTGCTTTGCCGGCGCAGGTGGTGCAGGACATACTGGTGTCTGCGTTCGACAGCGCCGGTCAGCGCTGCTCGTCGCTGCGCGTGTTGTGCCTGCAGGATGAGATTGCCGGCCGTGTGCTAGAGATGTTGAAGGGTGCGATGCAGGAACTCACGCTCGGTAATCCGGGGCGGCTGGCCACCGACGTCGGTCCCGTGATCGACGCGGATGCGCAGCGTATGCTGCTCGCCCACATCGAGAAAATGCGTTTGGCCGGCCACACGGTGTTCCAACTGCCGCTGCCGTCCGTTTGCGCGAACGGTACCTTTGTATCGCCGACGCTAATCGAGATCGGCGGCATCGGCGAACTGGAGCGCGAGGTGTTCGGTCATGTGCTGCATGTCGTGCGCTTCGCACGAGACCGATTGGATGAGTTGGTCGGGCACATCAATGCAACCGGTTACGGGCTCACACTTGGCGTGCATAGCCGGATCGACGAAACCATCGATTTCATCGCGGCCCGCGCGCATGCCGGCAACCTGTACGTGAACCGTACCATGATCGGTGCGGTGGTAGGGGTCCAGCCGTTCGGCGGGGAGGGCAAATCCGGCACCGGACCCAAGGCTGGCGGGACGCTCTACCTGCACCGTCTGCTGCGGCGCGAGCCGGTCTCTCTCGCGCGCATCGGCGGCATTCGCGAACAGGATGAACAGGGCGTGCCGGCGGCGCTACAGGCGCTCACCGGCTGGGCGCGGCAGACCGGCCGCCATGCGCTTGCCGATCGCTGCGTGGACTATGCGATGCGTACGCCGCTCAGGCGCCGTATCCCGCTGCCGGGACCGACAGGGGAGAATAACACGCTCCTGTTTGCGCCACGCGGCGAGGTGGCCTGCGTTGCGAATGACGAGACCGCACTGCTTGGGCAGATTGCCGCCGCGCTTGCAACGGGCAACCGCGTGTTGCTCGCTGACAGGCCGGCGCCACGCGCGCTGCTCGATACACTGCCGCCAACGGTGCGCGAGCAGTTGCAGATCGAGCGGGACTGGACGCACGCGGCGATCGCCGCGGTGCTGTACGCGGGGCCGGCGGAGGAGGCATATCGGCTACGATGCGACCTTGCCGCGCGTGACGGCGCACGGGTGTCGCTGATCGCGACCGAGGGCTGCGACTTTTCGCTCTACCGGCTGATTACCGAGCGAACGGTGAGCGTGAACATGACCGCCGCCGGTGGCAACGCAACCCTGATGATGCTTGGCGCTTGACTGACTGGCTTCTTAAGGCATGGCGGCGTCGCCGTTCTATACCAGGCAGGCAACGAGTTGCTGTCGCAGTACTCAATAGTTATACTGATGAGAATCACTTTGTTGGCACTTCAAATCGTGAAAAGCGCTTTGTGGGTAATTCCCCTTCTTGCGGGTTGTAGTTCGATGCTAGCCGATTACAAGCCCGGCGATACGGAAAACGGTCCCGATGTTTACACCATTACAGGTTTGTATGGCGGAGACCGGCGACCAAGAGAACTGGCTGTCCAATTCATGGACACTTACGTCAGAAATATGTGCAACTCAGGATATACAATTATCGACGAAGTAACGCGTCCGGTCATGAGTCGGCTTGGGGAGGTCAGAGTCTCGCGCCTTACGTGGAAAATTAAATGCGACGACAAAACCGAGGCGCCGCCGCCATAAGTGCGGCAACGATGTTGCTTCGCGAAGCGATAAGACAAATCCGGCATCTTGTACCGGGAAATGGTCAAAATTCCATTGGCAGGACGTCTGAGCCGACGCAACCGTTACCGCGCTACAGCTCTGATTCCGTCGTTCCCTTTGCGCTAAGCGTTGGTCATTTCGCTGCCCGCACCGCCAATGTCGCCAGCAGTCCTATGGCGGCGGAGGAGTAAGGATGGCGCGTCAGAAATTTGAACGTATGGCTGCGGGGGAATGCATGGGCATCGCCGGGATGACCATAATTATGGTTATCCTCATCAACGAAGCGGGAGCGGAAGTTTCGGCGGCTGGCGTGCATCCGCTCCAATAGCGCTCGTTTTTCCTCTTCGAGGGAGGTGTTCATACCACATCCTTCATCAGCTCGATATCCTGCCGCAATTCACCCCGCAGGGTATCAAAAGCCGAAACGGGGCGAGCCTTGTCCCGAATTGCCCGATAAGCCGCGAAGGCGATCAAGGCATAGATAACCGCCACCCCCCATGCGGCGATCGCCCGATAGGAGGTATCCCAACAGGTAACGATGACGGCCAGCCCCAGAAATATCAGGCTCAAGAAAGCGAAAAGGGCAACCACCGCAAAACCGATTACCCGCTGCTTCAAATCCCGCCCTTGAATCTCCGCCAATATTCTCAACAACTCCAGGTACTCGTCGACACGTTCCAGCGCAATGCCTCCCAATCGCTTGGCTTTTTCAATGGTCTCAAACATGACGATTTAGCGAAGTAATCGGCCTGACTGCCGCAATGCGCTGAAAATAAACACTAATTTGCTTAAAGCAATACCAATCACATATACCATTTGAGATATCAAGTTAAATCAATGAATTAATGTGTGTTTTTTGAGAGAGGTTTATCTCGACTTATGTGCTGGGCTGGCAGGAATCAGTCATCCGAAATCCGGCGGTTGGACAGCGTGCAATCCCTGTGTACCGAATTTAACATAAAGGTCAGGGTCAAGTTGCGCAAAAAGCTGCCACGATTCATTGTGTGCGCCCGACCGCCGGATTCAGCATCAACGACGGGTAATCAACACGCCAAGCAGAACACCCGCTAACGCCGCATAGCCGACAGATTGCATGGGATGCCCCTTGACGTAATCTTCAGAACACTCAATGCCTTCACGGATCTGCTCGCGCGCATTGTCTGCCATGCCTCTGGCTTCTTCCTTGGTGGAGGCAATCTTCGCCATCAACTTTTCCTTGGCTTCCTCTACTTCAGCCTCCGATAAACTGGAAAGACGAGAGATCAGATCATCCAGATCGGCTTTCAGATTGGAGAGCTCTTCACTGGCAGCGGCAGTTGTCTTTCTGCCTGCCGATTTGGCGGCGTTCCCGACCTTATGGGCTGCCGCGCCTGCGCGATGCACCGTGTGTTTCGCCTCAGCTTGTGCTTCATCTTTTTTTGTCGTGGAAGTATCGGTTGCCATGGTTAACTCCTTTTTTGTAATGGAAAATATGCGGTAATCAGCCGCTCGCGGCCAAGGTAGCCTATCTTGACGAGGGAGGTCCGGGCGGAATTCTGACCGCTTCCCCCGGACTTATCAGGCCGTTACGATCGAGGTCCACGGCTCTATCCATCCAGTTCAATCTTTCCCTTACCGAATCGCGGCGGCGAATCATCGGGTCGGTGTTGGGAGGATCGGGCTGCGTTAGCCTCATATCGCCTGGTTCTGGGGGAGGGTTGCCGATAATGGCGCCGGTGGTTCCTCGCGCCGGCCGGCCCGGCAAAAACTGGGCATGAGCCGCATCCGCCGTCATGAAAATCAGCGCACTGGCGAATGCCAGCGATGGAAAGATTGGCGTCGAAGAAATGGAAAAACGTTTCATGAGTCGCCCCTCATCGGTTTAGTGAAATCACGGTAAAAATTTTACGCGACCGCAATTAGGTTTTCAGTGCGGCATCGCACGTATCCGGCGCGAGACACATGAGAAAAATAAGTCGCCAGGTTTTTACTCCTCTTCAGTTTCTTAGTCCGTCCAATGAGAAACCGGTGCAGCCGGAAACAGCCGCGTGGTATCAGCCGGATGTTGAACGAAATCTAATCTGCCTGTTTCGTAAATTTTTTGGGTTTCCTGTCATAGAGTTTCTTGCCTGATCTGAAGGCGCGCTGTTGCAGTTTCGCTCGCCGGCGGTCAATTAAAGCATGTAGCGCCTTTATCACATCGGCATCAACCGACGCATAGGTTCCTCGCGCGGTTTCCTGTGCCAGCATAGCGAGTTCGTGATCGTCTCCCAGGTAATCCGCCAGCTGATCCGCCCGTTTCAGGATTTTCGCTACGTCGCCTCCTGCGTTGTCCTTTTTTGAAGTGTGAAGTCCATCGACTGCGTTAAGCAAATATTTAACCTGTTTTCGCCATTCATGCAGCGCTTCCGTAGTTTGAGCCGACTTCGCGTCAGCCTGTGCTTTACAGCCCTTGCGATAGATTCGGCGCAGTCCCGAGTCGATGGTGGCGGAATCGATAGATGGGAAATCTTTTTTCTTTGCCGAGGTGATGCAATTCTTAAGTAAACGGATGCTGTTTTTCAGCTCTGTTGACTTGCCTGGAAGATGGAGATGGCGGCGCGCCTTCGTTAGATTTTCTGGTAATATTTTTTGAAGTGGAGCGAGCTCGACTCCTTGCAGTTTGTGGATATAGCGATCATGCAGGGAATCGAAAGCGTCAATCAGCGATTTGGCGTCACGCAACGGCGACAGGAAACGGCCCGCATCCCGTAGGCCCGAATTTTCCTCCTGGTAAGTCGTCTTACTCATTCCGTCCTGCAGCAGGCGCAGAGCCGCTCGTGCTTTCTTCAAAGCTTTTCGGGCATCGTGAATGGCTTCATCCGAAATAGGCTGTGGCGCCTGCAGCTGCTGCAGTGCTTCGCTGACGGCCGTACGCAGCAGTCTGTATGCCGGGTGGACCGGCGTACCGGTTCGAGTGGTCTGCATGGCGCCTTTCATCGGTTTTGCTGGCGCTTGTAGCGCCGTTCGGCATTATTTTCTTCGGAAGTGCGTCTGGTAACAGCCATGCATAAACTGACAAGAACTAGCGCTATTACACTTCCGGGGCCCACTGGATCGCTTCCAATGGTTTCGCCGCTGGTCCATGAAGAATCTGGCCGTTGACGCTGAAGCGCGATCCATGACAAGGGCAGTCCCATGACTTCTCCACTGCATTCCACGACACGACACATCCCAAATGCGTACAGGCGGCAGACAGAGCGTGTGTCTTGCCTTCGTCATCACGATAAATAGCTATCTGCTTTTCTCCTTTACGCACCACGGCGCCTTCTCCACATGCGATTTGCTGAGGTGAGTCTACATCCCCGTCTGTCATCCAATCGCCATATTGGGACAGCGTGTTGCCCAGTTCCTTGAGAAATTCGGGCATGCCGTGGGTGGCTTTTCGGGACGGATCGTAGAGATCAAGCCAGGAATTATTCCGGCCCATAATTAAATCGGTGATCAGTATCGCGCCTGCGGTGCAGTGCGTCATGCCATTGCCGGAGTCTCCCGTAATAACGTATACGTTCTCGTTATCCATCGGATTCCGGCCCATATATCCGACACCGTCCGCAGGTTGCATATACTGCCCCGACCATCTGAAATCGACGGATCCGGCCATTGGATAATGCTGGCGTACCCATCGTTCGATCTCATCGTAACGATGCGCAGGGTGCTCGTCTTGTCCCACTTTGTGATCCGCTCCTCCGGCCACCAGGATTTCATGTTCGGATTTTTCATCGGGTGTAGTCAACCGGACGTAGTAGTAGGGATCGCCGTTATCCCACAGCAAAATCCGGGGTACCGAGCCTTTGGGCACACGGATGCCCACAACATATGTACGATAGCCGGCTTGCTTCGTATGCATGACCAGACGGTCATTAAATGGCGTATTGGTAGCCACAACTACCGCATGGGCTTCGATTTTTCCGTCATCGGTCGTGACTATCCGGGCCTCGCCATGACTACTGATGTCAAGCGCGCGTGTCTGATTGTAGATGCTTCCTCCGTTGCGCAGGAAGGCCTCAACGAGCCCATTCAGATATTTGAGCGGATGAAACTGTGCTTGATCGACAAATTCCAGGCATGGGCCCGTATCAAAACTCAAGCCGGGCGCGCGCTCTTTTTTGTGAACCTCAACACCTGCGCCGCGCGCCGCGTCAAATTCTTTGTCCAGTCCGGCGTATCCATCGCTCGTTAATGAAAATAGATAGCCGCTCAATCGTTCAAACTCACAATCTATCTTTTCTTTCTTGATAATCGATTCAACGAGCCCGGTAGCCTGCTGAAAACTCTCTGCTACCTGCCGCGCCTTGTCCGCCCCAAAAGCGTCTTCAATTACAAAATATCGGTCATCAGGGGGAAAGAAATGAGCGGTTGTTCGTCCCGTCTCTCCTCCTCCTATATCCCCGGCATCGACGAGAACCACGGCTTTGCCTTCCCTGGATAAGAGGTAAGCCGTCGTGAGACCGGCGATACCTCCTCCAATGACACAAACCCCGGTTTCAAGCTTTCCATGCAAGGCGGGAAATCGCGGCAAAACCGTAGTCATCCAGACCGATGTGGATCCCGATGTGGATTCATTGGGCAGACTATTCATTGGGCAGACTATCCATTCTTGGACTTTTTTACGAGCGCGCGCATCACATATGTTTAAATCATGGATGGATAATAGAAGGTTGAATAAACAGGCTCCGTGCGATAACGCACATTCCGCCCCTGAATATTTATCATATGGTGACGCTTATGGCGAGCGAACGCCGGGGGCCGTTAATCCGTGATGCCGTTATGACCGGAACCATCGAGTGATGGTGGTCGATTTCTCGATCCCCCGTTGGGTGCTTTGCAATAACGATCTACCAAGGCGGCAGCAGCTAATCCGAGCGCGAAAGTCCCATAAACCATAAGCAGGGAACGCTTCGACAGGCGGTGTTCAAACCCGGGCGTCAGCCGTTTTGGTATAACGTAAAAGTCCACCACATAAGCCGCTGCGGTGGTGATGACAGCGGGCGCTATCGCTATTGTTCCGCTATCGGTTGGACTTGGGCTCGGACGAAGTTTTTCGTACCAGGTCGCCCAAAAGACAGAGGCCGCGTGATGTATCGCGTAACCCACAACGGTGTATCGGAAGCTGAAGCGGTTTTCATAAGGCGCGTGTCTTCCCCATACCCATTGGCTGGGGCCATTGACGGGCGCGGCCGACTCATCTAATTCAGCCTTGCCAAAAATTGCCAGGGAAATAGTTGAAACAACGCTCGCTACGGTACCCGAAACCAAACCGTTACGAAACGCCTGACTCCAGGTTTTAGCGTGCTGCACCATGGCGGAAACTAACGGAAACTAACGTTTGGTTTTGTCAGTCATAATGCTGTCCGACCCGAAAATATCCAATGAGTTCGGACACAGCCCTCCAAAATTCAGGCTCTCTGATAATGTCGACGATATTGATTACAGGCGCAAGCGGATTTATCGGCAGTCACTTGGCGATCGCGCTCGCGGATGCGGGGCATCGCGTCGTATGCGCCATAAAAAAATCCAGGGCGAAAAATCTAGAGAGCCGGTTCTCTTATATACCGGTCGATTACACGTGCGATTTCGATGTAAATGTGTGGGAAACACGGTTGGAGGGCGTTGATGTGGCAATTAACGCGGTGGGCATACTACGGGAACAAGGGCGGAAAACATTTGCGGCGCTTCATGATCGCGCTCCGCGCACGCTTTTTGAGGCCTGTGCCGCGACCGGGGTCAAAGTCGTGCAGATATCCGCGTTGGGGGCGGATGAGCAGGCGCGCAGTCGATATCATCTCAGCAAGAAGGCCGCGGACGATGCCTTGCTCAGCTCATGGAACAGGTCTGTGGTCGTGCAGCCATCGCTCGTATACGGGTCCGGCGGGGCAAGCGCCAGACTGTTTAATTTGCTTGCAAGTCTGCCGATTATTCCCGTGCCCGGGCGAGGCGATCAACGCATACAACCGATACATATCGATGATCTGACCGATGCCGTGGTGGCGCTTGTCGAAACCGATCAATACTTGGGCTGCCGTGTCCCCCTGGTGGGTCCGCAGTCGCTTACCTTGCAATGTTACTTGAACGAACTGCGGCTCATGATGGGGATGGGCGCCGGCACGTTTTTGCACATACCATTGCTCTTCATCGGCGCTGCTGCGCGAGTCAGCCAGCGTTTAGGGGGAGGGTTAATGGACGTAGAGACCTGGCAAATGCTCCAGCGCGGGAACACGGCGGATGCAAGTGCAACGCGCGACCTTTTAGGCCGTGAACCTCGACCGGTTAGCGCATTTGTATCTCACTGGGGTGCGAAGGAATTAAGGCTGTCAGCGCTTTCAGATTGGCTGCAGTTTATACTGCGCGCGGCAATCGCCGCTGTGTGGCTGGTCGCCGGCGTCGTTTCGATGGGGATTTATCCGGTCGATGAAAGCTACGCCTTGCTTGCGCGCGTAGGAATCACGGGAGGGCTCGCCCCCATGGCGCTTTATGGCGCCGCCGCACTCGATATCGCTTTTGGCCTGGGCACGCTGTTCCTGCAGCATCGCAAGTTCCTCTGGATCGCGCAGGCGACCCTCATTGGTCTTTACACCGTTACCATCACGTTTTTTCTTCCGGAATTCTGGTTGCATCCCTTTGGCCCGTTAATAAAGAATTTGCCTATTCTTGCAGCCATCTGGCTGCTATACGAGATGGAGAAGCATGATACCGAGTCCGGTCGTTGACCGCTCGTTTTTCACTCATTTCCACCTGTTTTTTCGCACATCGCTACATCGCTATGATCACAAGCCCTATTTGTGCCGATTGACTTTTACCTTGTGGTGAGTTTGCTACAGGACGGACACTTCCAACCGCCGGATCAGGATGATGGATTACGTTATCGCGAAGTGGCTTCATATACTTTCTTCAACGTTGCTCTTCGGCACAGGC
>JAKDLC010000113.1 GCA_030453055.1 Nitrosospira sp. | reverse complement strand
ATCGTTGCAGTCGCTCGGCCTTACCCTTTGTGAGGGCAAATACGTTGTTGGCTGAATTGATCACCGCCGGCTGATGAGATACTGCGATGATCGTGAAATTCTGCGCCAACCTCTGTAACGTTTCGCAAATCAGCTGTTCACTATCCGGATCCAGGGCGCTGGTCGGTTCATCCAGAAGCAGGAAAAACGGTTGATGGGCGAGCGCCCTGGCGATTGCGATACGCTGACGTTGGCCGCCCGACAGAAGTCCGCCGCGTTCGCCAACAACCGTCTGCATGCCATCCGGAAGCGCGCTGACGAAGTCCCAGGCGCCGGCTTGGCGCAGCGCGCGCTCTGCATCCGCATAAACGAGATCAGGCGCACCGACGAGAATGTTGTTGAGAATGGTATCGTGAAGCAGAATGGTTTCCTGAGACACATAACCGATCATATACCGCCAGAGATGCAGATCGATGTCACGCAGAGATACGCCGTCGACGAGAATTTCGCCTGACTTGGGTTCAGCCAACCCGCAGAGTAGATCAAGCAGCGTACTTTTGCCGACCCCTGACATTCCCGTAATGGTGGTAAACGATTTCACGGATATTTCGATGTTGAGATCACGAAATATCGGTTTCGTACCGTAATCGAAGCTTATGTGCTTGAGGCTGATCCCCTGTTTCAGGGCGGGGTGAAGCGTACCGGTGGTTCTTTCCGCTGCGGCGCGCGCTTCTTCGGTCGCGGTTCGCATTGACCAATAGGCGCTTTCCTGCGCGGTAAGTTGTTGGTAACGCCGTTGTGTTTTATTGAGCAAGCCCAGGATACGTGTCAGCAGAAACGCCATCACCATCACTTCAGGTAATGAAAGCTCCCATATCACAAGCGCCAGATATAAACCGCTTGCCGTCAAGGCCGCAAGAATGGGTTCCTGCAGAGCCAACAACGCTTCCCGGCTCATGACCTCCCGGCGCGTGGCTTTCTCCAATTGCCGCGTCTGGTCACGAAGAATGGCATCGGCGACATTGTCTCGCGCCATGGCCTTTAGTGATTTTACCGAGTTGAGGATATCGGAAAGATAGGTCAGCAAATGGCGCAGCAAACGCGTCTGCTTCGCGCCCGCGCGGCGTGTGGCGCGTACCAGGCGGTGCAGCGCCAGTAGCAAAAGCATGCCGATAAGAAGAGAGGTAAGGGCTGCCTGCCATGAAATGAATAAGGCGACGATGGTATAAACGATCACCTGCATCGACAGGGCGAGAACGTTGGCGCTGTGCTCGAAGCCGTTCGCCGCCCGATAGGCTTCCGTAGCGACTGAATTGGCAAGCGACCCTATGGGTTGACGCAGATAATACTGCCAGCGGCTGGCGAGTAATGCCTTGATGAGTTCCAGACGCAGCGTGGTCGCGACGTGGGCCACAGTATAGCCGACCTGCCTGTTGGCGAGCAGTAATATCAAGCTCTTGACTACCATGCCACCGACGATGACCAACAACATTACGCCTATCGTTGGTTCAATTCCCACCCCTTGGAGGGTCTTTACTATAACGCGTCCAATATCCGAGTCCCCCGTATCGCCGATGGCAATTGAAAGCAAGGGGAGGAGAGCGGTCAGGCTGAGGCCCTCGGCAACCCCGGCCGCCAACAGCGCCACGAGCACCAACGCGCTGCGCCGAGGAAAAACCATGCTATAGGTAAAAAGGGTACGCATGCTGTTTTACTTGAATTTATTGATTAATTAATAATTCTATTCGTTAAATTCACGGATTGATATAGCGTGAAGGAGACAATCCGTGATCGAGCGCAGGACGACCCCTTGCACGTCGTATCACGGAAGCACTGATAAACCGGTGCGTACTTGCGTTGTTATCGCAAAATAACTTCACTCAACTCGGCAAAGGCCTGCCCGACGTAGTCCATTTGTTCGCTGGTATGGACAGCGCTTACGCTGCACCGCACCAACGATTTACCGTCGGGCGCCGCTGGCGGCAGTATCAGGTTGACATAGATACCGTGTTCGAGCAGACCGTTCCAAAGCGCCAGCGCCTGCTGAGGAGTATCAAGTATGGTGGCAATGACAGGGCTGGGCTCCGGACCAAGCCGATAGCCGAGCTCACGGAGCCGTGAGTAAAGTTGGCGTGCGTTTTTCCAGAGTTTTTGACGCAGCTCGGTACCGTCATGCAGCAACCTGAGTGCTGCCCGTGTTGATGCGATGGTGGCGGGTGTCGGCGATGCCGTGAATATGTACGGGCGGCTGACATAGCGTAATTGATCAAGTTGTGGGTGATTGCTTACGCAGTAGCCGCCAATACCGCCGAGACTTTTGCTGAAGGTACCGGTGATGAAATCAACTCCATCCATGAGCCCGGTTTCTTCTACCAGGCCCTGGCCTGTCTGGCCCAGGACTCCAAGAGAATGCGCCTCGTCCAGAAGAAGGGTACTGCCATGAGCATTTTTTAATTTGACTACGTCAGCCAGCGGCGCGCGATCGCCCAGCATGCTGTAAATACCCTCAATAATGATGAGAGTAGAGCGTGAGCGCTCCCCGAGGCGCCGGAGACGCTTATCCAGATCCGCCATATCGTTGTGCCGGAACCTGATTATCTCGGCGCCGCTCAAACGGCACCCATCATAGATGCTTGCGTGGGAGTCGCCGTCGATCAGAACAACGTCGCCGGCTCCCGCCAAGCCGGAAATCGTAGCGAGATTTGCCTGATAACCGGTTGTAAAGACAATGCAGGATTGACAGTGATAAAAATCCGCAAACTCCCGCTCAAGGGCACGGTGTCCGCAGTAACTGCCGTTAGCCATGCGCGATCCCGTCGTACCGGTGCCCTCGCTGTCAATCGCCTTATGCGCGGCCTGTAAACATTCCGGCGCAAAGGTGAGCCCAAGATAATTGTTCGTCCCCAGGAACAGGATGCGGCGATCGCCTATTTTTGCCTCTGTCGAAGAATAGACCTCCTCCACCGGTATGCCGAAAACATCGACGCCCTCCGGTAACAGAGCTTTTCTCGCAGCGGCGACAGCATCCAGCTTGTCTAGCAAACTCATTGTTTCGCGGATTTTATCTGGTGGATCAAGCTCGCAAGCTCATGAACGGTCTGAACGTCCGCAAGGGCATTGATTGGGACGGAAATATCAAACTCATCCTCAACTTCCATGATCAAGTTCAATAGCTTGACAGAGTCAATTGCAAGCTCATCGATGAGATCCGTCTGCGGCGTAATTTCTGCATCCGGGCCGGCAAGTTGCCTAAGATGATGGCAAAGTTTTTGAAGCGTGTCGGTGTAATCGTTCACCATGGCTCAATTCTGAACTGATTTGATTAGATTGCCTGAGGTAAGGCCTCGCGCAACCGGATGCCAGGTTGCCAATCGGGAAGCGCCCGGGTTAAGGGAGTTATGTCGCATACCCAGTCCGGGTGTTGTAATTCTCTAACTTTCCCGGGGGTCAGCATCGGTGAATAACGTAGTAACCGGGCCGACCACAAATTGATATTCGCGATCAGCGAAACAAGCGGCGCCGGAAAGAAGAGGCAATATACCGGCCGCTCCCAGACATCTTGCGCAATGGCGGCTACGGATTGACTGTCATAGCCTCCAGGCGTTCCATCATCGAGCTCATAGACGCCAAGCACAGCAATCTGGGTGGAAAGACAGCAGAGAATGGCGCTCACCAAATCACTGACGTGTAATAAACCAAAGCGCATTGCAGGCTGTCCCACCATCGGTAAAACGCCGCGCCGGGTGACTCTGAAGAGTGGGCTCATTTCTTTATCGCCCGGACCATAAACCGCGGTCGGACGGAAAACTGCGCACGGCATGATGCGTAAATGGTCAATTACCAACTGCTCCGCCATGCGCTTACTGGTTGCATACCAGGAAAGCTCCGGTTGTCTGGCAGCCAAGGAAGATACAAGGAGAAAACGAGGCGGCGAACTCTGCTGTATGGAAGCACGCACAAGATTGGCTGTGCCTTCTACATTGGTATGAACGAAGTCCTCAAGAGAGCTGCCTCGAACCCGACCGGCGCAATGCACCACGGCGGAAACATCTTTTACGAGACTCCGTAATGCGTTCAGGTTGTCTAAATCACCTTCGATCCATTGCGTAAATTCATCATCAACCCGGGGAGACCGGGTCAAAGCCCTGACCTTCCATCCCCCGTTGATCAGGGACTTTAAAAGCACGCTGCCAATAAAGCCGGTGGCGCCGGTCACTGCCACCACTGACCCCGACATATGCTGATTATTTGTCCCTATTGGACTCGATTGATAACTGATCTGTCAGCATTGTCCGCTGTATGAAGCCCTGGCGCGCGGCAAACCGCGATAGCTTGCCGGACGACGTGCGAGGCAAGGTATGGGGTGGAACCAGTTCAACCAGACTATTAACGCCGAACGCCATATACACGAGTCGTTGCAACCTGCTGGTAAGAGATTGTCGATCCGTGACTGACGTCAAGCGGCATTCTATAACCAACACGATGGTCGTAACATCATTCGCATCGGTCACCCCAAAGGCGGATGCTTCCCGGGTTCTCACCTCCGGTTGCTGTTCGGCAAGCTCTTCTATGTCCTGAGCGCGAATATTGCGTCCGTTGACAATGATCACATCGGTACGACGTCCGGTAACGTACAGGTCTCCTTCAAAAAGGAAGCCAAGATCTCCGGTATCCAACCAGTTACCGGGTTGCAACGTCTTTTGAGTGTCTTCCGTGTTGTTAAAGTAGCCGGTCATGATACTGCTGCCATGCACCAGTACACTACCCACCCTCAAATCAGGCAACTCCATCCCGGCATCATCGACAACCTTGACCGTATGCTCGGGCAAGGGGCGGCCACAGTTTACAAATTCACTATATTTTCTGCCTTCCGCTTGTAACCGTACCGCCATCTTTCTGTCGACCAACGTGCCAGCATCAACCCGCAAGCTTTGAAATCCCTGGCCAACTTGCGAGAAAGTAACAGCAAGCGTTGATTCGGCCAGTCCATAACAGGGCAGAAAGGCCCGCGCATCAAAACCTGCCGGCGCAAATTTTTCAGCAAAATTTCTTAAGGTCTCGGGACGTATCATTTCCGCGCCGACACCCGCTGCACGCCAACTACTAAGATCCAGATCTTCCAGATCCGAATCACGAACCCGCAGCGTGCAGAGTTTGAGGCCGAACGGCTGGCTAAATGCAACCGTGGCGCGATTTCGACTAATCAGCCGCAACCATTGCAGAGGTCTGATTGCAAAATCACGGGTAGCCAGATAGTCAACGGAAACCTGCGCCACCATAGGCGCCATCACCATACCCACCAATCCCATGTCATGATAAAACGGCAACCAGGACGCACAACGATCACCCGGGCGTATTTCCAACCCGTTACGAACGATTCCTCGCAAATTGCTCATCAGCGCCCGCTCGGTAATGATTACTCCGCGCGGAGTACGAGTGCTGCCCGAAGTAAACTGGAGATAAGCGGTTTCATCAGGGTGATTTACCTGGAGCGGTATATCAAAAGCAGAGAGTTTCCCTAGCTCCTCGGGGGTGCCAACCCATCGTAACCCTTTTGACCCCTCCGCAGCCTCTCTGAGAAAGCCAATATAGTCCACGCTGGCCAGGGCCGCGCTCGCCTGACCCCCCTCGAGCATTCCTCGAAGCTGTTGAACATATACCGCGTGGCTGCCAAGATTGACCGGAACCGGCATCGCAAAAGGAATCAATCCCGCGTAGCGGCATGCGAAAAACAACTCGATAAATTCAGGCGTGGTGTCGGCGATAATAGCCACGCGATCACCATAGGCCAGTCCAAGGCCTGATAAACGTTGGGCCGAAATGCGGGCGTTTTTGCTTAACGCCTGGTAGGAGAGAACCGAACGCAGATTGCCTTTGGCATCGTAGAAATTATATCCGGCGCTCCCGGCCGCGGCATATTCCAAAGCAGCGGTCAAAGTTTCAAAGTCAGCCAATCTCTGAGCTTGCGTATTACGCGTCGGCGTTGGCGTTGTTGCTGTTGACGGCTCGCTCGATAATCGAGGATCAAACGCTTGCGCTAGCGGAGCGTTCAACTTCGCTATTGTTGAACTCAAGGTCTTCCCCTCCAAATTAATGGTACTGGTCATCTTTTTATAAATAACGGAAAGGTTCTGGTCGGACACGCCGTTTTGGTTGTCAATTGGATATGGAAGCTGAATTCTTTAACTCGATACCGGGAATAACCGCCATGATAAAAATACTCACTAAAAACGGAATAAGTGTGCAAACTTAACCAATTGCCAAATTCATATTATAGCCGATTTTTCTGTCAGGGCAATATTATGATCACATTCCTTATCCCTTTGAGACCAAGCAACAAGCGTCGAAAGCATCAACTTTCCAGCATCCGAAATGCCAATGAAATAATTATCCTGAATCCGGCGGTTGATCGCTCATTTAATAGGTCAACTTTATGATTAATAACAATGTTTCGTATATTTGACTCTCATCTTCCGGGTGAGGCCGCTATTACCGGATTCAGGATTATTCCGACCCGATAGGCTTTGAACGCTAGTCCTGCAAGAAAAACAGGTTCCATTCTGGACGAGTTGCGAACCAATATAAAGAGATTTTGGAGAATAAAGAAGAGAAGTGTCGCTTTTTTACAACAAATTCTCTAACCCGGATATTTCATAAATTCGCGTGATGATTGCGCAGGATTTTGTTTTGTA
>JAKDLC010000112.1 GCA_030453055.1 Nitrosospira sp. | reverse complement strand
TCTGACGCTGCAAGATGTCGTCCTGGCTCTGGAACGCAACAATCTCAATGTCGGCGCCGGCTATATCGAGAAAAGCGGCGAACAATACCTGGTTCGCGTACCCGGACAGGTGGCCAACCTGGAAGAAATAGCCAATATCATCCTGGGTAGCCGTCAAGGGGTGCCGATACGCATCCGGGATGTCGCCGACGTAATTATCGGCAAGGAACTGCGCACCGGCGCGGCAACGCAGGACGGCAAAGAAGTGGTGCTGGGCACGGCGCACATGCTGATCGGCGAAAACAGCCGCGCTGTCTCCCAGGCTGTCGCAAACAAGCTGGCGGAGATTAACCGCAATTTGCCTGAAGGCGTAGCCGCAACCCCCGTTTACAATCGCACCGCCCTGGTGGACAAAACCATTCGTACCGTCGCGACCAACCTGTTTGAAGGCGCCACCCTTGTCATCGTGGTTTTGTTCCTGTTCCTGGGCAACCTGCGTGCCGCGCTGATTACCGCCCTCGTCATTCCGCTCTCGATGTTGTTCACCTTCAGCGGCATGGTGGCAAACCACGTCAGCGCCAACCTGATGAGCCTGGGCGCGCTCGATTTCGGCCTTATCGTGGATGGCGCCATCGTCATCGTCGAAAACAGTGTGCGCCGTCTGGCCCATGAGCAGGCGCGGCTGCAGCGTGCGCTCACCCCGGCTGAGCGTTTCGCGGTAATCTTCGACGCCTCCAGGGAAGCGCGGCGCGTGTTGATATACGGCGAGCTTATTATCATGGTGGTCTATCTGCCTATCTTCGCGCTGTCCGGGGTGGAAGGAAAAATGTTCCATCCGATGGCCTTTACGGTCGTGATCGCGCTGCTCGGCGCAATGCTCCTCTCCGTTACGTTCGTCCCGGCGGCGCTCGCACTATTACTCACCGGCAAGGTAGCGGAAAAAGAAAGCTTTCTGGTGGCATGGGCGAAAAGACTCTATGTGCCCGCGCTGGCCGCCGCCATGCGCAATAAGGCGCTCACCGTCACGCTCGCCGTGGTGATAGTGGTGCTATCCGGCCTGCTGACAACGCGGATGGGCAGCGAGTTTGTACCCAGCCTCAACGAGGGAGACATTGCGCTTCATGCAATACGCATTCCCGGCACGAGCCTGACCACGGCCATCGAAATGCAGAACGAACTGGAGAAGGTAATCAAGACATTTCCCGAAGTGGAAAGGACTTTTTCCAAAATCGGAACCGCACAGATCGCGACCGACCCGATGCCGCCGAGCGTTGCGGATATATTCATCATTCTCAAACCCCGGTCGGAATGGCCGGGGAAATACCGCACCAAGACGGAACTGGTCGCCGCCATCGAACATGCCGTGCAGCAAATACCGGGCAACAACTATGAATTCACCCAGCCGATACAAATGCGTTTCAACGAATTATTATCGGGTGTACGCGCGGACGTCGCGGTAAAAGTATTCGGCGATGACATGGACACCCTGCTCGCCGTGGGCGAGCAGATCGAGAAACTGCTGGCGACCGTCCCTGGCGCGGCGGACGTGAAAACCGAGCAGATCACCGGATTGCCTGTGCTTTCCGTGCAAATGGACCGTGCAAAAATGGCGCGTTACGGTTTGAACGCCGTGGATGTGCAGAATACGGTAACCATCGGGGTCGGTGGGAGGAACGCGGGTACGATTTATGACGGCGACCGCCGCTTCGAGTTGCAAGTTCGGCTGCCCGAGGATCAACGCGGCGATATCGAAACACTCAAACGTTTGCCCATCAGGCTGCCCGGTGCGAATACGGACGCTATTGGCATGGGTGCTGTTCCAACCAATGTGCCGGGCTATGTCATGCTAGGTGAGGTAGCCCGGCTGGAAACTGTCCAGGGCCCCAACCAGGTGAGCCGCGAAAACGCCAAACGACGGGTAGTGGTCACGGCTAACGTGCGGGGCCGCGACCTCGGTTCTTTCGTTAATGACGCACAAGCGCTCATCGCCGGGAAAGTGCGGATTCCTTCGGGATACTGGGTAACCTGGGGAGGACAGTTCGAGCAAATGATTTCCGCCGCCCAGCGCCTCCAGGTTGTGATCCCGCTTGCTCTCGGACTGATTTTTGCTCTGCTTTATACGATGTTTGGAAATTTTAAAGATGGATTGCTGATGTTTACCGGCGTTCCCTTCGCGCTCAGCGGCGGAGTATTGGCGCTCTGGTTGCGCGACATTCCATTGTCCATTTCCGCCGGCGTGGGATTCATCGCCCTGTCGGGTGTGGCGGTGCTGAACGGACTGGTCATGCTCGCCTTTATCCGTGACTTGCGACAGCAAGGATTAGCCTTGGACGACGCCATTCAAACCGGCGCCCTCACCAGGCTGCGGCCGGTACTCATGACAGCACTGGTGGCGGCCATCGGGTTCGTCCCCATGGCTTTGGCGACGAGCATCGGCGCGGAAGTGCAACGGCCGCTGGCAACGGTAGTCATTGGGGGCGTCCTCTCCTCCACCGCACTGACGCTGCTTGTGTTGCCGGTATTGTACCGGCTGGTTCACGGACGAGATAATTCGACGGTATATCTTGAAATGGAAAAGATCAAAAAGCTGACGGGTTAATGATGCACAGGTCGTCGCACTCACAGGGCAATCATCAGCACCCCGGCTCGGATAATCACGGGCGGGCATTTGTTATTGCCATCGTTCTGAACATAACTTTTGTAGTGGTCGAATTCACTTATGGTTTTATCGCCAACTCTACAGCGTTAATGGCGGATGCGGGACACAATCTATCCGACGTGCTGGGGCTGGCGCTTGCAGCGGGAGCTTCCATTTTGGCACGCAAGGCTGCGAATGAACGCTATACCTATGGCTTACGCAGCAGCTCAATCCTGGCCGCGCTGGCCAATGCCATGCTTCTGTTGATCGCGTGTGGCGCAATTGCCTGGGAAGCGGTTCAACGCTTTTTGCAACCGCCTGTCGTAGCTGGCCTGACGGTTACGTTGGTTGCAGTTATCGGTGTCATCATCAATGGCTTTTCCGCATGGCTATTTATGAAAGGGAGTAAAGGTGATCTAAATATTCGCGGCGCCTACCTGCATATGGCAGCAGACGCTGCTGTCTCGGCAGGCGTGGTGATTGCGGGCATCGCTATGATTTTTACGGGCTGGTATTGGCTCGACCCCGCTGTCAGTCTGCTCATCGTAGGCGTGGTGATCATGAGTACCTGGGGACTGCTTCGCGATTCTGTGCAACTCGCTTTAAGTGCAGTGCCGCCGCATATAGAGATGTCTGCGATTGATGCCTATCTACGCGATCAGCCTGGTGTAACCGACATCCATGATCTGCATATCTGGGGACTCAGTACCACGGAAAGCGCTTTGACCGTCCACCTGGTAATGCCTTGCGGCTACCCCGGCGATGCCTTTATGGACGATATCAGGGAGACCCTCAATACACGCTTCTCAGTCCATCACAGCACGATACAGATCGAGCAAGGGGCAACCCGTCATGCCTGCTCGCTGGAAGATACATGAGTTTGTCACGTAACCCGGGCGTACTGAGCGCATTGAGTGCAGCGATACTGTTTGGAGTCGGCACCCCGATTGCCAAACTTCTTCTTGGACCCGTGAATCCTTGGCTGCTGGCGGGACTATTATACCTGGGATCGGGCTTTGGTCTCGCACTCTGGAGGCTGTTGAGAAACGCCAATCCGGTGCATTTGGATAATGGCGAAATCAAGTGGCTGGCGGGGTCCACTCTAGCGGGAGGCATAATTGCACCGGTGCTGTTGATGTGGGGGCTGTCCCACATTTCAGCTTCCAGTGCAGCACTGCTATTGAATGCAGAAGGAGTATTAACCGCACTGCTTGCCTGGTTCGTGTTCCGCGAGAACTTCGACCGGCGCGTTGCCATCGGCATGACGCTGATCGCAGTCGGGACCATAGTACTGACGTGGTCAAATGATGTCGGTTTCGATTCTACACTTCCTGCTCTGGCCATCATAGGTGCGTGCCTCGGATGGGCAATTGACAACAATCTGACACGCAAGGTAGCGCTGGCGGATGCTACCTTTATCGCGATGATAAAGGGGCTCACGGCAGGTACCGCGAACGTTGCGATTGCCTGGCTGCTTGGCGCGACAATGCCACGAGCACCTGTTCTGATGGCTGCCGGCACAGTTGGCTTCTTGAGCTATGGCCTCAGCCTCGTGCTGTTCGTAGTGGCGTTACGCCACCTCGGCACGGCACGCACGGGCGCCTATTTCTCGACGGCCCCCTTCGTCGGTGCTTTCCTGGCGATACCTCTATTTGGTGAATCGCTATCCATCCAGTTTATGGTTGCAGCGGTATTCATGGCGTGCGGAGTGTGGCTGCATTTGACCGAGCAGCATGCTCATCTACATACGCATGAGAGATTGAAACACGAGCATGAGCATACGCATGACAATCATCATCAGCATGCGCATATGAAAGGGGTGACTGGATCTCATACCCACCAACATAGCCATGAGCCCGTAACCCACTCGCACTCACATTATCGACCCTATCGATCCTCTACTATCGATCCTCTATCGATCCCTATCGATCCCTATCGATCCCTATCGATCCATCGATTCTTAGACCCTATCGATTCTTATTAATTGTCAAACCTCGGCCTTTAGGCCGGGGAGGTAAGGAGACGGTTTTGCAGCGGCATTTCCGCGGGACGACGGCCGAAGTCGTGACTGCCCTTTTGCTGGAGCGCTTTCCGCCTCAATGAGCCAACTGTGATCACTTAGTGCCTTGACCAGCGCTTGCGGTGAATGAGCGATTGCGCGTAAAAGGGCGACGGCGGGCCCAGTCGGATAGTTTCGCCCTTGCTCCCAGTTTTGCAAGGTACGCGGGCTGATCCACATCATGCGGGCAAAGTCCGCTTGCGACTGGCCCGTGAGTTTGCGGATCTGTTTTACGTCAACCGGCTTTACCATCGTCTTGCCTCCCGGCGCCAGTTCACCACGGCGCATGGCCACCGCTTCCTTGAGCCCTTGCACCAGATTGTTGAAATCTTTCTTTTCCATATTTATAGCTCCTTTACGAAAGTCCGAAGTGTCGCCAGCTCGCGGTCTGTGAGCGTTTCCTTTTCGTTTTTTGTGTAGATCGTTATAAACAAAATCAGCGACTCGTTTCTGATGTAGTAATAAATCACCCTGGCTCCGCCGCTTTTTCCCCGACCTTTTGCCCCGACGCGTATTTTTCTGATTCCGCCACCGCCCGGTATAACGTCGCCGCGCTCTGGGTTTATAGTCAATACGTGGCAGAGCTTGTCGTATTCCTTGCTGGTGAGAATCCTGGACATCAGCTTTTCAAACGTTGGGGTTTTTTCGAATTGTAGTGGCGTGTCCATGGGTTGAATCATATACGCGATTCGCGTATAGATCAAGGCTTATTTGCAGGTTCTACATGTGTAGCAAGACGCGTTCGTCACGCGCTGCGTCGTCATTAAGGACAGCGATATCGCCGCAGGCTGTCGTGCATCGAGGCGCGACTTAGAGCCCCAAATGACGAGATGCTTCCATGCGGTCATGCAGGATGCGAATGACGGTAATGCCGTAAGGTGCGATGCGAAAGTAGATCATGTGCCGCTCAACATGGTAGCGGCGATAGCCCGGGCGGATAGGGTCGCAAACCGAGGCAGTCATGGGTGAGTCTGCCAGTTCGGTGTAGGCGGCGCTCAGCATATCGATGTACCGGTCGGGCTGTGGCCGGCTCCATTGACGACGGGTGTAGAGCCAGATATTTTCCAGATCATGTTCGGCAGCAGGGGGAAAGACGGTATTCAGCCCTGCACAGCCCGCATTCTTTTCTTGAATGCGGAAACATCAAAAGGCTGGGACTCGCCGCTGTTCTCACCTTCAATCAATGCGGTGCGAATGACTTCGGTCTCGGCACAGCGTTCCTGTTCGCGCCGGATGAGATCGCGGATATAGTCGCTGTCGTCGGTGTAATATCCCGCATCGATCTGTGCCTTGATCCAGTCATCCTGCTTATCGGTCAAGGTAATGGTCTTGTGGATGGTTTTCATAATAATTTCCGGGATATGCGGCATGAGACTTATCATACTATCGAAGAGGGAAAACAAGGAAGTTTCAGCGCATCGCGTCACTATTGGTCCCGTAGTTTAACCGGGTACGCTTAAGAGTTTTCGGGGGTGTTGGGCAATAATAGCCTAAAAGCGACACAACACTTCAAAGGCGACCTCGTTTCCTTCCGGCGGATTTAGGTTAAAATGACCTCCTAATCTCGTTACGCATCGCTCCCTTTGATGAAAAAACCCCGCGTCCCGCATCGCACCAAATCTCCGCGCGTGGTTCAGACACTTTTCCGTCTGGCCGCCGGGCTTGCCGCCTCCGGCAGCCGTATCGAGGATGCGTTTTGGGAGAACCGGCTTGCGGCAAAGATACACGCGCAGTTACGGACAGGCGGCGACCAAAACCTTGAAGCGGCGCTGGATCACCTTTATGATACCGACCCCGCGGGTTACGCTGAATTCATTTACGCCATCGAAGCTGCAATCGAATGCAGCATATTCGCACGAGACGACCGTATCCATGATGTGCTGATGTTCGCAGTGCCGGTCCTGACCTGGTCGCGCTTTTCGATCCCCTCCGGCCCGGTGACCGAGGCGGTACTCGCCAATTTGCGGGTACAGTTGCAGACGCATGTGCTGGCAGCGGATGTCCAGTTCGTGCTGGCGGATTGCCT
>JAKDLC010000111.1 GCA_030453055.1 Nitrosospira sp. | reverse complement strand
ATCCTCGATAGCGTTCCTGAACTGGTTCACGTCAGTTGCGGCAGCGTCGTACTGGACCGTGGCCTGCTTTTGTTCCAGCGAAACATCCGCGCTATCTACTCCGGGTACCTTCTCCAGCAGGTTTTTCACGCTGTTAGCGCACCCCATACAGGTCATACCATTGATTTTTATGACTTCTGTTTGCATTTTATGACTCCTTTCAGTTAAGTTGAATCAATAGATGCTTGCCGGCAACACACTTCCTGGAAGACATACTCAGAGGTTAAGTGTCCGCCCGCCACCGTTTCAACAACAATGAATTGCTTACCACCGATACCGAACTCATCGCCATTGCCGCGCCCGCGATTACGGGATTAAGCAATCCTATCGCCGCCAGCGGTATGCCCAGCACGTTGTAGATGAAGGCGAAGAAGAGATTCTGACGGATTTTTCCCAGTGTCGCGCGCGAAAGCGAGATCGCGTCAGCCACGCTCATCAAGTCATCACGCATGAGGGTAATATCAGCAGCTTCAATCGCCACGTCCGAACCCGCGCCGATAGCGAAGCTCACATCGGCCGCGGCCAGTGCCGGCGCGTCGTTAACGCCATCGCCTACCATGCCTGTGACTTTGCCGTTCGCCTTCATTGTTTTCACTTCGGCGGCTTTGTCTTGCGGCAGCACCTCGGCTCGATAAGCGGTAATGCCCGCCTGCTTGGCAATGGCGGCGGCGGTGGCGGGGTTATCGCCGGTCAGCATGAGGACTTCGATGTCCATCGATTGCAGCCGCGCTACCGCCCGTGCGGAAGTTCCTCGCAACCGGTCGGCAATGGCGAGGTAACCGAGAGTTTCAAAGATACCTTTGGACGACGCGGCCACACCGATGACGGTTTTGCCTTCGGCCTGGAGAACGGTTATTGAATCATCCGTTAGAGCGCCATGTTCCCGCAGAAATCCGGGCGAGCCGAGGATATGGTCAATGCCGTCGATACGGGCGATGATCCCTCTGCCGGCAACGGCGGTGAAGCCGCTTACTGCCTGGGACCGAATATTCATGCGCCCGGCGCATTCCACCACCGCTTTTGCAAGTGGATGTTCCGAGCCTTGTTCCAGTGTTGAAGCGGCTTGCATCAGAGCGTGCTCTGTAACCTGTCTTACGGGAACGATATCCGTGACTGCCGGTTTGCCTTCTGTGAGCGTGCCTGTTTTGTCCACGATCAGAACCTGAATTTTCTCCGCATGCTCCAGTGCGGCAGCATTTTTCACCAGCACGCCGGCTTGCGCGCCGCGCCCCGCCCCGACCATGATTGCGGTGGGTGTAGCCAGTCCCAATGCGCAGGGGCAGGCGATGACCAGTACCGCCACGGCGTTGATGAGGGCCGAAACAAAATCGCCCGCCAGCCACCATGTAAAGATCAGCGTCAGGGTGCTGATGATCACCACCACTGGCACAAATATGCCCGAAATGACATCAGCCAATCGCTGAATTGGCGCCTTGGAACCCTGCGCTTCCTCCACCAGACGAATGATGGCTGCAAGCTGGGTATGGGCGCCAACGCTGGTGGCGCGGCATTTGAGCAGACCCTGCTGGTTCATGGTGGCCGCATAGACTTTGGCTCCTTCCCGTTTTGCGACGGGCAGGCTTTCGCCAGTCAAAATCGCCTCATTCACATTGGAGGCGCCTTCGATGACAACACCATCCACCGGCAGATTCTCACCGGGGCGCACGATAAAAATATCACCAACCTTGAGCGAGCTTGCGTCAACTTCGACGATCGCGCCGTCGCGCTCTACCCGGGCAGTTTTGGGTTGCAGTTTGATGAGTGCTTCAATGGCCGCTGAAGTTTTACCCTTGGCACGGGCTTCCATCAGTTTGCCCAACAGTACCAGGGTGATAATGGCCGCGCTTGCCTCAAAATAGACATGCTGATTCAGCGCCAGCAACGTGACCGCTGCACTGAAAAAGTACGCCATGCTGGTACCCAGTACGACCAGCACATCCATGTTGGCGCCGCCTCCGCGCAACGCATGCCATGCGGCGATATAGAAGCGCTTGCCTATCCAGAACTGTACCGGTGTTGCCAGCAGTAGTTGCAACCAGCGCGGCACGAATTCCGCATGATCGCCCCAGAACATGGAGACCATCTGCAGCATCAGCGGCAGGGTGAGCGCAGCCGAAATCCAGAACATGCGAAGCTCCGCGTGATACGCGGCAAGTTTCCGCGCTTTCTCTTCGGCGCGGTCGGCTTCACTGATTTCGCTGGCGCCGTAGCCTGCCTTGGTAACAGCGGCGACTAAATCATCAACCGCTGTCGCAGCCGCCCCGGGGTTCAAGCTGACATGGGCTATTTCCGTGGCCAGATTGACGGTGGCGGTAACGCCCGGCAGCTTGTTCAGCGCCTTTTCGATACGCCCGCTGCACGCGGCGCAGGTCATTCCTCGGATTTGCAGTTGTACCGATTGTGGCGCGACATGAAACCCGGCTTTTTCGATCGAGCGGATCAACTCTTCAGGCTGGGTGGTTGCGCCATCAAACTCCACGCGTGCTTTTTCGTTGGCGAAGTTGACCACCGCATGCACGCCGGGCAGTTTATTCAGATTTTTTTCGATGCGTGCTGCACAGGCCGAGCAAGTCATGCCTTCGATGGGCAGCTCGATTTGCTGGAGAGTAAGGGAAGCCATGGCAAATCCTCCTTGATGATGGTCTCACTATATACCCACTAGGGGTATATGTCAATACCTCAACGCGAGGGCTCAAGCGTGTTTTAAATCCTCCCTCCGCAACTGCGGAAACAGAATGACGTCGCGAATGCTTGGGCTATCGGTGAAGAGCATTACGAGCCGGTCTATACCGATACCCTCGCCCGCGGTGGGCGGCAGGCCATACTCGAGTGCGCGGATGTAATCGGAGTCGTAGTGCATTGCCTCGGCATCGCCTGCTTCCTTGGCTTTGGCCTGTTCCAGAAAGCGTGCCGCTTGAGCTTCCGGATCATTCAATTCGGAAAAGCCGTTGGCGATTTCGCGCCCGGCAATGTAGAGCTCGAACCGGTCGGTTAATGCGGGATTCACGTCGTTGCATCGTGCAAGGGGGGATACTTCCGCCGGGTAATCGATAATAAAGACCGGCTCAAACAGTAAATGCTCGGTCGTTTCGTCAAACAATGATAACTGCAAACCGCCGATACCGTCGCCGGTTTTGTAACTTACGCCAAGCGCCCGTAACTTGTCGATCAGAAATTCGCGGTCAACAAGCTGGGCATCGGTATACTCCGGATGAAATCTCCGGATAGCCTGGCTAATGGTGAGCCGCGCGAATGGTTGTGCAAGATCGATTTCCCGTCCCTGGTAGCTTATCCTGGTCGTGCCCAAAACTTTTGCAGCGATTTCTCGTAGCAAGGTTTCAGTAAAGCTCATCAAATACATGTAATCCTGGTAAGCCTCATAAAATTCCAGCATGGTAAATTCGGGGTTGTGCCGGGTGGAAATGCCCTCGTTACGGAAATTCCGGTTGATTTCAAATACTTTTTCCATTCCACCCACGACCAGGCGTTTTAAATAAAGCTCTGGCGCGATGCGTAGATAAAGGCCCATATCCAGCGCATTGTGATGCGTGGTAAAAGGCCGTGCCGCCGCGCCGCCGGGGATGGGGTGCATCATTGGCGTTTCCACTTCCAGATAGCCGCGCGCGGTAAAAAACTCGCGAATGGACTGGATGATTCCGGATCGTGCGAGGAATACCTTGCGGCTGTCCTCGTTGGTGATCAGGTCGAGATAACGCTGGCGGTACTTCTGTTCCTGGTCGGTCAGGCCATGGAATTTTTCCGGCAGGGGGCGCAGAGACTTTGTCAGCAACCGCAAACTCGTGACGCGCACCGAAAGCTCGCCGGTTCGAGTTCGGAATAGCGTGCCTTGGGCACCCAGTATGTCGCCAAGATCATAATGCTTGAATGCTTCGTGAACGGCCGCACCGGCGTTGTCGTTGGTGATATAGAGCTGGATACGCCCGCTCATGTCCTGAATGGTGGCGAAGCTTGCCTTACCCATCACGCGCTTCAACACCATGCGCCCCGCCACACTTACGGTTCGCGGTTCCGCTTCCAGCATTTCGTTGGAGTACTCGCCATATTGACGGTGAATATCCAATGAAATATCGTCGCGGCGGAAATCATTGGGAAAGGGGTTGCCCGCTTTCCTCAGCGCAGACAGCTTGGTACGGCGTTCTTCAACGAGCTTGATCTCCGCATGCGCCCGGCTGACTGTTTCGTCCAGGCCTTGTTCCGAAATATCATCCGTCCCCATCAGGTCTCCTTATTTCGGGTTATACGCCTTGTTTTAAACTGGCCTCGATAAAATCATCCAGTCCGCCGTCGAGTATTGCCTGTGTGTTGCCGCTTTCAATGCCGGTACGCAAGTCCTTGATGCGTGATTGATCCAGCACGTAGGAGCGTATCTGGTGTCCCCAGCCAATGTCGGTTTTGGTGTCTTCTATCGCTTGCTTTTCATCATTGCGTTTGCGCAATTCCGCCTCGTACAGGCGTGATTTCAGCATGGCCATCGCGTCCGCGCGATTGCGGTGCTGGGAACGGCCGCTCTGGCACTGCACCACGATACCGGTGGGATTGTGGGTGATGCGAATGGCCGAGTCCGTTTTGTTGATGTGCTGGCCGCCCGCACCGGACGCACGAAAAGTGTCGACGCGCAAATCCGCCGGATTGATTTCTATTTCGATGGTCTCATCCACCTCGGGATAAACGAAAACGCTGGCAAAGGAGGTATGGCGGCGATTGCCGGAATCAAACGGGGATTTTCGTACCAGCCGGTGCACGCCGGTCTCGGTGCGGAGATAGCCGTAGGCGTAATCGCCTGATATTTTGATGCTGGCGCTCTTGATACCCGCAACCTCGCCGGGCGATTCTTCCAACACTTCCGCGTCATAGCCACGGCGTTCGCAATAGCGCACGTACATGCGTTCGAGCATCGCCGCCCAGTCCTGCGCTTCGGTGCCGCCGGAGCCGGCCTGGATATCCACGAAGCAATTATTGGGGTCCATCGGGTGGGAAAACATGCGGCGAAATTCCATCTCCGCCACAGTTTCTTCCAGCTGTGTGATATCGCGGTTAATGCTCTCAAGCGTAGGGTCGTCATCCTCTTCTTTTGCCATCTGGAACAAGTCACGGGTTTCATGCAAGTGTCGCCCGACTGTTTTCAGGGTGATAACGACATCTTCCAGCATTTTTTTTTCGCGCCCTAATTCCTGGGCGCGTTTGTTGTCGGCCCAAATGGCCGGGTCCTCCGTCAGCCGGGTGAGTTCGTTCAGACGCGTTTGCTTGGCGTCGAAGTCAAAGATACCTCCGCAATTCCGCCGCTCGATTATCGAGATCGGTGAGTTGGTAAGTGATGGCGTTAAGTTGTTCCGCTTCCATAGGGCTATTCCAAAGGGAAAGAAAAGCAGAAATTATACAGGAGGAGGGAGAGGTATTTGACCTCTGGACGCGACGAATTTGGTTATCGAGGCGCCCTGTAATGAATGACCGTACGGATGGATTTCCCGTCGCGCATCAGGTCAAACGCCGTATTGATTTCGTCCAGCCCCATGGTATGAGTGATAAAAGTGTCGAGTTCGAACTCTCCATCGAGATAGCGTTGCACGTAGCCTGGGAGTTCGGTGCGGCCCTTCACTCCGCCAAACGCCGAGCCGCGCCATACGCGTCCGGTCACCAGTTGAAACGGGCGGGTACAGATTTCCTCGCCGGCGCCGGCAACGCCGATTATCACCGACTCGCCCCAACCTTTGTGACAGCATTCCAGGGCGGAACGCATGACTTTGACGTTGCCGATACATTCGAAGGAAAAATCCACGCCGCCGCCGGTCATTTCGATAATTACGTCCTGGATCGGCCTGGCGTAATCCTTGGGATTCACCACATCAGTGGCGCCCAGTTGACAGGCTACCTCGAATTTTTCCGGATTGATGTCGATTGCGATGATACGCGCGGCTTTGACCATTACCGCTCCTATTATCACCGCCAGACCAATGCCGCCGAGACCAAAGACTGCTACGGTATCGCCGGCCTTCACTTTTGCGGTTTTGGCAACGGCCCCCAAGCCTGTCGTCACCCCGCAGCCTAGCAGACAGACTTTTTCCAGCGGAGCCGCCTTGTTGATTTTCGCAAGCGAAATTTCGGGTATCACCGTGTACTCGGAGAAGGTCGAAGTACCCATATAGTGATAAATGGGTTTTGCGTCCTTAAAAAAGCGCGTAGTGCCGTCGGGCATTAATCCCTGCCCCTGGGTAGTCCGGATCGCCTGGCATAGATTGGTTTTACCCGATTGGCAAAACTTGCATTCGCCGCATTCGGGGGTGTAGAGCGGGATTACGTGGTCGCCCACGGCAACCCCGGTCACGCCCTCGCCCACGGCTTCGACGATGCCGCCGCCCTCGTGCCCAAGTATGGCCGGAAACCTGCCTTCGGGATCGTTTCCCGAGAGGGTGAATGCGTCTGTATGACAGACGCCCGTGGCCACGATCCTTACCAGCACTTCGCCTTTTCTTGGCGGTAACAGGTCCACTGATTCGATAGTTAAAGGCTTTCCCGGACTCCAGGCGACTGCCGCACGTGTTTTGATCATTTCCATGTAACCTGCCCTCCGTAGCTTCCTTGATTGACGTGCACAGTTTATTCCGACGATTTAAATCACACTTCGTAATCATATTGTATGGCGCAATTCGATGGTCGCACAAACATTGCTTTTT
>JAKDLC010000110.1 GCA_030453055.1 Nitrosospira sp. | reverse complement strand
GCAGTCGAAAGTGCAGGCGATGGCTGTTGTGCGGTTCGCCTGACAACAATTGTCGGCAATGCCTCTTGGCCTTCTCGCGCGTGTTTTGCGGCGCTGAGGTCAAAACACGCCAGGTGCCATTTGTGTACTTGTATTCGGTAACCCACATGTTTCTGTCCTCGGGTTGCTTACTACAAGGGCGGTCGTCGTCTCGATCGGCGCCTGGTCGGGTTGTGCGCCCGCGTCGCTTGCTGATGTCTGTTCTGGCGTTTCAACAGTCTGTTCTGCGCGTCATTGTGCAGTTTCTGCTTCGCTGCACCGATAAGCGATTCGAGTTCATCGAGTGCATGTGGATTCACCGTGTTTTGTGAACACGATCACGCGTCCCGTTTGGCCCAGGAACCGGGTGAGGACGTCGACGCTCGGCTGCAAGTCGTGATACGAGCCCCGAAAATGGCAAGCGCCGGTAAGTCCTTGATGTCCCGCGATCACCGTTCGTAGCGCGGTTCTCGGCTTCATGCGCCCGCCTGAGTGCGTTGTTACAACTACTCGATCCGATCGCCCGACAGCCGAATGCGGAATTGCTTGTGCCCCATGGACATGGCGCTTTCCGCCCAACCTGGCGGGATAGCTACCGAACCGTCATCACCGCCCCACATGGCTACCTTATTGTCATATGAAGCGGCGTCTCGTCCGGGCTTGCAACCCTCGGCGTAGGCTACCGTGCCGCGCGAAGCCGGGGCGCCCGTGACATCGGCATTGGTAATCAGGTAGACGCCCTGGTCGCCAACCAAAATTAGAGATGGCCGGATAAGATTGCGGTCAATATAGTCGCTGGACGGCCAGAAAAGGCCGCCCTGCGCTTCTATTTCCGCCTCGGTTTGGCCTTGCTTGTCCCGCATGATGCCATCCGGATACAGGGTCTCGTTAAACAAATCTTCCATGGTGGGCGAATACCGGCTCGCGGCGGCCAGTTCCTCGACCAAGCCCTTCAGCTCGTCCGTGTTGAACGTTAGAACAGACATTGCGACTCTCGTATTGATTAAGTAAAAATATCTTTATAATCAATAACTTACGAACGTTCTTAGAACGGTTCCTTCTACCATGGCCGTTGTAAATTAAAGTCATTTTGTTGTATTTGCTGATATTCTATTTCTTAACATTTACACAACTAGATTAGAGTGTAAAAAAATTAGCCATTCATTGCGGTATATGGCATAAAATTTAACATGCAACCGTTGATTTACTGGTGAGAACAACCAACACGCTGGCAAGAAGCTGGTTACTATAGTCGGCACATTTGGCGCAAATAATACTCGTGTCGACAGAATGGCAGCCAAGATTTATTGGCTCTTCTGCATACGGATACGCTAAAAAAGGATGACTGCCGCCGACAAATCCATTCAAATACAAGCCACTAAACAGCAAATGAAGGGGTTTGTATATGGCGGCAACCATCCCAGCCCGGATTCTTGGCCTTCGGGGTCAGTGCGTCAAGCAGGTGACCTGGGAACAGGCACGCGGTGTCATGGTCTTTCACTGTAATCGCGACCGGCGTTTTATACCGGTCGATCACCGGTCTGGGGCGCGTTGCGCCGTGAATCGGCGATTGCGTCGTGAGGTCGTGGATTTGCCGATCTGCGGTCAACCCGTCGTGCTGGATATTGAGTACTGTCAGCTCAAGGTCGGCGCGGTAGATCGCCGGATGGAACGGCTGGACTTCGTGGATCCCGGCCATCGCTATACCCATCGTTTTGCTCGCCTGGCGGCCCATTTATGTCGGCACATGCCCATCGACGCGGTCGCCCGCTTCACCGGACTGGCCTGGCGCACGGTCAAGGCGCTGGATCAGCGGATACTCAAGCGCGAATTGCCCGCGCTCGATCCCGGCGCTTTGACGCGGCTGCGCCATCTCGGCGTCGACGAAGTGGCGCGTGCCAAAGGCCACGATTATATGACTATCGTCTATGACCTCGACTCGGGCGATCTGGTGTGGGTCACCGAAGGCCGTACCAAGGCAGGGTTACTCGAATTCTTTGATCGGCTCGACGAGGACGTCGCCCAAGGCATTGCTGCCGTGGCGATGGACATGGCCGGGCCGTTTCGTGCCGCTGTCGAACAATCCCTGCCCCAGGCCGCGATCGTCTATGATCGCTTCCACGTCATGCAGCAGTACAGCGACGTCATCGACCAGGTGCGGCGCTCGGAATTCAAAAAGGCGGGCCACGACGATAAGGACGTGCTCAAGGGCACTCGGTATTTGCTGCTCAAGAATCCCGACAAACTCGATACGCGACAAACCGCCCGCCTCGACGAACTACTGGCTGCGAACGGACCTCTCAATGCCGTCTACGCGCTCAAAGAACAACTCCAGCAGATCTGGCACAACCCGAGCAGCACCGCCGTGATGGCGCAGCGCCTGGACGCCTGGTGTGCGCTGGCCGAGGACACCGGCCTGGCGCCCATAAAACGCTTCGTGCGCATGCTGCGCCGCCATCGCAGCGGGATCTGCAACTATGCCCATCACCGCATTACTACAGCGCGACTGGAAAGCGGAAACGTCGCCATCGGACTGATCCGAAAACGCGCTCGCGGACTGCTCGATACCGAATACTTCAAACTCAAGATACGCCAGACAGCAACCCGCGAAGAACCGCTCGGGCTCTATGCTGCCGCATGAAAACTAGCGAATACAATGTCAGAAGAGCCGATTTATTCCGCACGGATGTGAACAGCTTCTGGAAATGACACCTTCAATTTCGCTGCCGCGATCACCCTCTAGGCGAACTCATGAGTAAAAATAGCAACACGACGATGGACGCTCGCACATGGATAAACCAACCGAACAACAACCCAAAAACAAAAAGCAGATCATCCACATCGACGTATAGCGCATGGCCTGCAGATACCGAACGTAAAGATGATATCGAGCGTCGCCTGTACTCTCTACATTACAAAGCTAACGGTTCGGCTGTCATCCGACTAGCATTGTACGTGTTGGCAAAAGCAGATGATGAACAGCTGGCGGCATTATACGATGAATGGCATGAACACGGATAAGAGGCTATCACTACAGTTTTTTGCAAGAAATATACGGAGCCGCATCCAATCTTCCGGCAGACGATTGCAATTAGAACACTTTCCGGCGGTTTGACAACGAATGCCGGGCCAGCGCCTAGCTTACAGACTGCATTTAAACACCGGGATTCATGCGTGTTGGAGCGACGAGTGAGCCACGCACCGCAAGCCCGCTAGGTTTCGTCAACTAAGTTTGCGTGAGGCCCATTATCCTTAACCGACTGAATGCCATTTTCCATGGCTGCTTCGGTCGTATAGCGCTCACTGGTACCGATAATCTGTCCGTTAGCGGCCTTGAGATTAAACATCCACTGGCTGCCGCTGGGCTTCCTCTCATAACGACCATCGATTGGTGCATTCTCGCGAACCGACTCAATGCCGTTAAGAGCGCTTGACTTATGGCGGTAGCGTTCGCCGGTTAGAATCGTTTGATAGTTTCCCGACTGAAGAATGAAATAGGTTTGAGCGTCGGAAGAAGTCTTCAACACAAAACGACCAGCCATATGATTCTCCGTTATCAACAAGTGGTGCCAACGACCAAGATGAAGTATAGCGAGTGACGGGCCGATCGCAAGCAGTTCGATAGGACTGATGCCCTATGCCAGAACTTGAGCAGGCGGCGGCAGCCTTCATACTTCGGTAGCGTTTTCGACGCACGATCCAATACACTCGGTCGCTGCTGCGTCCATCACCTCCTGAATCGCCACAGAGTCGAACCAAGACGTGACAAGCGCCCCACGACTCGATAGTCCATCGCTTTTTCCCAGCCCAGATTTCGAACCTGGATACTACCCCGTTTTGGCGGACACCTCTTGAGGAGGCTCATACTGGGCCCAAAGGCTATCCCCGGCCTTCAGTTTGAAACGACGAGGACAACCCATGAAAATAAGAATTTTGTCCGATCTTCATTTGGAGTTTTATGACACGCTGGGCGTTTGTGGCATCAGCGACAACGTAGCATGTGATGCCGTTGTGTTGGCGGGCGATATCCACAACGGCACCGCCGGTATCGAGTGGGCCGCGCGCACCTTTGAAACGCCGGTTATTTATGTCATGGGCAACCACGAATTCTATGCCCACGATGCCGCGGAGTTGCTGCCGCATGCCCGAGCATGCGCGGATGACCTTGGGGTATATCTGCTTGAGCGAGACGAGGCTTGGATTTGCGGCACGCGTTTTCTGGGTTGCACCCTCTGGACAGGGTTCGATGCAGGACCGATAGACTGGATCCACGCAACGCGCATTGCGCACCCGGTCGTGGCCGATTTTTCCCAGATTCGCAATAGCGGCCGGCTCCTGTCACCGTCCCAGATGATCGAGTGGTACGAGCAGAGCCTTGCTTGGCTGAAACGTAACCTAGACGCCACCGCGCCGACGGTCGTAGTAACGCATTTTGCGCCGACTCGAGCTGTCGTTAATCCGCGCTTTGGCGCCGGCGACGAGCTGACTCCTTACTTCCACAACAACCTGGATGACCTTATGGGCAGCGCTGCGCCGCTTTGGATCTACGGGCACAACCATTTTTCCGCAGACAAGTTTGTCAACACTGAGACGGGCACTACTCGTGTCATCAGTAATCAGCTGGGCTATCCTGATGAGGGAGTACAATTTCAAGTCGACTGTATCGCAAACGTATAAGACGTACCGGCCAAAACAGCAAGATATTCATAAAACACCTATAGATCCGGCAATTAAACAGGGTATATGTGCAATAAGTAGTTGGATTCGAGTTCGCCTTCACCGCCCAAATATCACACGACGCATGACCATGGTTGGAATATAGCGCTTTCGGGCAATGTTTTCTGTTTTCGTTGCGGTTACCTTGCGCCATTTTTGTGGGCGTATCGAGCGAAAACCGGCAATTAACGACTGGCCGCAGCGACCCGATGCCGACGTTCCCTTAGTACAATGCTGGCCATAAAGCGGTGCTATGAAGAATGGTGCAGCCAACGCAAAATCTCGCTGCCCGCTAATGGGGCTCCAGCGGAATAGTGATCGGGTGCAACATTGTTAGCTGTTATGTAGCTACCAATCCATATTTGCCGCTGAATCAAACTGATACATCAAATATTCCAGAAAGCTAGTCATTTCTTCGCTCGACGTCATGACCTTGGCGTAGGTGCCATCATGAATGTATGAAAGGATCGCAGGCAGTCCACTTTCAATATACTCACGAGCTGGCGCCCTTGGCTCTGCCCAAAGATGCTCAACGAAATGCTCGATGCCAGCAATCGCCTTTTCATCGACAAACGCCGGGGCGCCGGTAAATGAATATTTATGCTTCTGTTTCCCGGTCAATAGTAGTGGCACGGCGCCTGCGCCCGAGTGAAACTCAAAAGCTTCGCCCCTCTTTCCAAATGCTCCGTGCGCCATAAAATTGCGAATTTGTTGCCGAAGTTCCAGCAACGCATCATAGTGTTTCTTAGTATCTGGGACACTAAGGTCGAGCGCGGCCTTGAACTTCGACTTCCAATCCGAATCCGCCAACTTAGCGACATCACCCCCTGTTCGGGCGCGCCCTTGGAGAATGGCGAGATGGATAAAAACATGCTCAGTCCAGCTGAAGAAGGCATCAACAGCCGCTTGTGCGTTCCACTGCGCCTCTTGTGACAAGTGGGCGGCAGGAAATAGAACGCTTGTTGTCGCGCCGTTATCGTGCTCAGTTTTTGTCACCTCCTTCTCATCTTTTCTGCGCTGATACTCGTCACTCAGCTCAAGAAATCGATCCCGAAAAAACTCATATCGACTGAACAAGTTTGAGCTACGATTGAGCACATTTAAATACGTCCCTGACGCAGCCTGTTCTGCACGCCATGAGAAATATGGTCCAGCAATCTCCACAGCCTTATTGATTGCTAATACAATCTGCCCAGCGTCTGATTCCGCCTGTTCAGATGGACGAGCACTCATTCTGGCGTTCGGATTATGAGTTGGTGCAAAGACCCCCACTCCAAATTTCGTGTGATCAACCGAATACAGACGGCCCTGGTATCGAACGGGAACACTCCACGCTACTTTTTCCTCTTTTCCTAAGTTTTTGTAACCAAGGAGGTCGACGAGCAAAAAGTAGACGAGGAAGTAAGCCGGTAATCCTTGGCCAGCGCGCGTTCGGGACGACAACATGAGTGCTCGTGGTTCTTCCTCTGAAGTCGGCGGCCCCGCTGGAGTCACCTCACCCATAACGCCGCGAATTTTCTTACGGAGTAATTCCCAGTCGACTGTTGAAGCGCTTGTCATAGGTTACCAAGTATGGTGGCAGAGCACTCAGCTAACGCCAAATTGTAATGGTCAAGTAAAACCGGGTATGGGACGGGAGAATGGAGTTTACCCGATTTGATTCAGACTTGATTGTTGCAATGTTAATTTTTTTGCCCTACAATGTAGCTTAAATTAGTTAACATGAAAATGTCCTATGTCTGATTGCGTCATATTCAGAGAGTCCGAACCCGAACGCGGTGACGAATTGCTCAAGCAAATCGGGTTGTCGCGCGAGGCCGCTAAACAGATCGGGATCTACGCGCGCCGAGCTTTCAACAACACTAGCCCTATGGAGCCGATCTCGGCACCCGGCGTGAACGCGTGGAATAAAGGCACCGAAGCGCTTCGAAATGCTCTGGTTCCGCACAGTGGCTGGAAGGTCGGTCGCAACTTAGGAATCGAGTCCGCGGTTAATCACGACAGAAAAATCCAAATTATCTATCAGAATGTTAGG
>JAKDLC010000109.1 GCA_030453055.1 Nitrosospira sp. | reverse complement strand
AGTATGGCGAACCTTTTACTCATACCGGCGCGTTGGGTAACTACTACGTCAACAAGAATGTGATGCTTATGGGGGGCACAACCACCGGCAGCGCTACCGGCGGCTGGGACGGCGGTTTCGATAAACAACTGGGTAATTGGGGTGGTCTGGCCGGTATCACCTGGACCAGCGACGATAAGGGGACCTCGGCCAATATCAGCGGGAGTTACGCCCAGACCTCCACGCGAAGCAACGAACCGTGGGGGATGTACAGCATCGTGCTGAAACACGGAATCACCCCCAAGATGCAGTTTGTTCTTCAACACGATCACGGCTATGCCAGTGGGGTCTTATTGAACGGCACAATCCAGAATGCGGAGTGGTATGGCATCAACACGCACACGTACTATGACATCACGCCCGCTCTATCGATAGGCGTCCGCGCCGAATGGTTCCGCGATAGAGACGGCTTCCGTGTTTTTTCGCCCGGCCGCGTGGCTGCGGCCACCAACAACCAAGGATTCAGTTATGCTCTGGGACCGGGCCGGCTTGGCAACAGCACCAGCGCACCCGCCGATTACTACGCGGTCACTCTGGGCATGAACTGGAAGGCCGCAAAAACGCTGAAGTTGGACTGGAAGACGATGAGACAATTCAACGTTCGCCCGAATATTCGATACGATGCCGTGGACGGCTTGCATGGCGTAGACTATCGGCCGTTCGGCGGGCATAAAGACCAGGTTGTGATGTCTCTCGATTTTATGTTGCCGTTCTGATGTCTATCCGGGCATGATCGCCGTATTCAGGATAGTCGCAAATGCATTCTCACATGGGGGATGCCCGCATCCATGAATTCTTCGCCAGTCATCCGGAAACCGGATTTTAGGTAAAACCCGATAGCGTGGAGCTGTGCGTTCAATGCTACCTGCTGGATGCGTCTTTTCTTCGCTTCTTCCAGTAATCGCAGCAATAGGGCGCTGCCCACGCCTCTGCCTCGCCATTCCTTAAGCACCGCCATGCGCCCGATAAGGCCGTCCGATAACAATCGTGCGACACCGATCGGATTATCTGCCGAATCCATCGCAAGCAGGTGCAGACAATTCATGTCGAATTCGTCCCATTCCAATTCGGCAGGGACGCGCTGTTCGCGGATGAACACCGTTTCGCGCACCATACGCAGCGCCAAGCCATCATCTCGCCAACTGGCTATGCGTACGGTATAGGAATTCATACGCTTCGCCCATATGTGGGACGCCGCAGTAACTATAACAAAAATAATGATTATTCAAAGGGATGCCGTAGCACGATGGTTTCTTTCCGATCGGGTCCGGTTGATATCATGTCTATGGGCACATTGCAGACCTCTGCGATACGTTTCAGGTAATTCTGCGCGCCTTTTGGGAGTTCTTCAAAATTTTGAATTCCCACTGTGCTGCCGGTCCATCCGGGCATTTCTTCGTAGACCGGCTCGCAAGTAGCCAGTTCGTCGGCGCCTACCGGCAAGATAGCGCGGAATTTCTCTCCTTCGCCATCCCCGGTCAATTTGTAACCCACGCCCAGGCTCACAGTTTCGACGCCGTCGAGTACATCGAGCTTGGTGACGCACAGCCCTGACACACCATTAATCTGAATGGAGCGCTTTAACGCGGCGGCGTCGAACCAGCCGCAACGACGCGGACGTCCCGTGGTGGCGCCAAATTCCTTGCCCCGTTTAGCCAAGTGCCTCCCCACAGCGTCATCCAGCTCGGTAGGAAAAGGTCCGGATCCGACTCGCGTGGTATAGGCCTTGGTGATGCCCAGTACATAATGCAGCATTTGCGGGCCAACCCCGCTTCCGGTCGTTGCGGCGCCGGCGATGCAATTGCTCGACGTAACGAAAGGATAAGTGCCATGGTCGACATCGAGCAACGTTCCCTGCGCACCCTCGAACAGCAGATTGCCGCCGCCCTTGCTGGTTTCGAACAAAAGCCGCGGCACATCCGCCATCATGGGTTTGATGCGTTCCGCCAGGGCCAGGGTGTCGTCCATCGTTTGCTGAAAATCCACTGTCGGGGCGTTAAAATAATTTTTCAGCACGAAGTTATGATAGTCCAGCATCTCACCCAGTTTTGCCGCGAAGCGGTCACGGTGAAACAAGTCCTGGAGACGCACCGCGCGCCGCGCCACCTTGTCCTCATAAGCGGGGCCGATGCCGCGTCCCGTGGTCCCGATTTTATCCATCCCTTTGGCTGTTTCCCGAGCGCCATCAAGCGCGCTGTGGCAGGGTAATATAAGCGGGCAGGCTTCACTTATGCGCAGCCTTCCCTGTACATCGATCCCCGCTTGCTCCAGCATATCGACTTCGTCCAGTAACGCCTGGGGAGACACCACTACGCCGTTGCCGATATAGCAAGCTACATTGTCACGCAAAATCCCGGAAGGGATCAGATGCAGCACCGTTTGCTTACCGGCAATGACCAGGGTGTGTCCCGCGTTGTGACCACCCTGAAAGCGGACCACGCCCTGAGCGTGATCCGTAAGCCAATCCACTATCTTGCCTTTGCCCTCATCGCCCCATTGGGTGCCAATGACGACCACATTTTTACTCATGTTCACCAACCATCTGAATTAATCCACTGCTAAATCTGAGAGCGCCCGGAGAACAGTATCCTATGTAAAAATTTTCCGAGCTCCCGAGCTCCCGAGTTCCCGCGTTGCTGCATTCGAGTCAGATTTGTACTATTGTCCAAACCTCACCTTGCAATACCAATCTTCGGTTACAGTTGAACGTATCTTGTATATTCCCGTTTCCGGGCAATTCCACCACCACCATCTGGCCATCATTGCGAAGCTGTTCAATTTTTTTTTCAAGCATCCTGTCACCCTTTACGTAAGGTGCCAGGATTCCCTTGGGATAGAGATCGGACTGCACCAACCCCGACAATTCCCTCAAGTCCATACTGAATCCGGTGGCCGGACGAGCCCTTCCGAACGCTTTACCGACCTCGTCATAACGTCCGCCCAACGCGATTGCGTTGGGGCAATTGCCGGTATAAGCTGCGAACACCATGCCGCTATGGTAGTGATAGCCGCGCAGGTCAGCCAGATCAAACGCCAGTCTATCCACCACGGGTTCCAGCTCTGCCCCCACCGTTTCCAGGTCGTCCAGTGCTGTCCGGATTTCAGGATAATCCGGCAGGGATTGACGCGCGAGCGCCAGTATGGCGTCGTCTCCATAGAGTTCCGGCAACAGTAACAAAGCCTGCCGCGCCCGCGTATCCACACGTTTTTTCAATCCGGTGCAGAGTTTCTTCAATCCCCCAATATCCTTAGCCTGCAATACGCCGAATAATTCCGTCTCCAGCTCGACGGGAATCCCCGCGCCCCTGACCAAGCCGCGAAATACTGCGACATGGCCGAGATCGAGATGAATTTCACCTATTCCGGCAATTGCCAGAGATTGCAACATGAGCCGCTGGACTTCCAGATCGCTTTCCAGTCCGGCATGACCGTAAAGTTCCGCGCCAATCTGGAGCGGTTCGCGGGTGCGGGTCAATCCTGATGGCAGGGTATGCAGCACACTGCCTGCGTAACAAAGTCGTGTGATTCCTTTGCGATTAAGTAAGTGCGCATCGATACGCGCAGTCTGAGGCGTCATATCCGTGCGCAGACCCATCACCCGGCCACTCAACTGATCCACTACTTTGAACATACGCAAGTCCGTGTCACCGCCGCTGCCAGAAAGCAACGATTCCACAAATTCCAAAAGAGGCGGGCCTACCAGTTCATAACCGTACACCAACAGCCAGTCCACGATTCGCCGGCGCATCATCTCGATGCGCAGCGCCTCGGCGGGCAGGAGATCCTCAATGTATTCCGGAAGAATCCACTCACGCATGTTTATGATTCAGTTACCTATCGGAGGTGAGGAGGGCTGGCTAGTTCACGAGATAAAGCAGCAACAGTCCCGCCAGCATGGAGGATAAACCGATGAAGCGTATCTGGCTGTCGCCAATCTCGGTCAATTTCCTGAAAGTCTCGCGCCAGACGCCCGGTATCAGGAACGGAAGAACGCCTTCTATTACCAGCATCAGGGCCAATGCCATTAGCAAGGTGTCCCACATGTCGACATAACCTCAGCAGACACCGCGATAAATACACAGCTCTATGTATAAGCTCTTTCGCCGACTGAAAATACGAAAGAAATAGTAGGGTAACAGTACAACGCCATATATCGTGACTGTTCAACCCAGCTCCGATCGGAGCCCGCAAGGTCCTTTTCGCAAATCCGGATTTGTAGAATCCGGAACCCTATTTTGCAGCGCGCCCCGGATTCTTCATGTACTTGAAAAATTCCGAACCAGGCTCCAAAACCATCATGTCACCCTTGTTCTTGAAACTCTGCTTATACGCTTCCAGACTGCGGTAAAAAGAATAAAACTCCGGATTCGGCTGAAAAGCGCTGGCGTAGATTGCTGAAGCTTTGGCATCGCCTTCACCCTTTATCTCCTGCGCTTTCCGATAAGCTTCCGCAAGGATGACTTCGCGTTGGCGGTCCGCATCGGCGCGGATCTTTTCAGACTCCGCCGCGCCGGTCGAGCGCAATTCGTTGGCTACGCGTTTCCGTTCCGCTTCCATCCTGCGAAAGACCGATTCGCTCACTTCCTGTGGCAGGTCAACCCGCTTCAAACGAACGTCCACGACTTCCACTCCGATCTTGCGGGCATCCGTATCGGCTTTCTGGCGCATGATTTCCATAATTTTGTCGCGTTCCCCGGAGACGACGTCATGTACCGTGCGATTGCCGAATTCGTCGCGCAGGCTGGAATTCACCGTTTGCGCCAAGCGGGTCTGCGCCAACATTTCATCTCCACGAACGCTGATGTAATACTGCTTCACATCGATGATGCGCCACTTTACGAACAAGTCCACGAGCACGTTCTTCTTTTCCGATGTTATGAAACGTTCGGGCTCGGCGGCATCCATAGTCAGGATACGCGAATCGAAATAACGCACGTTCTGCACCATGGGGATCTTGAAATAAAGTCCGGGTGCAGTTTTTACGTCGATTATCTCGCCCAGTTGAAACAGAATCGCTTGTTGGCGTTGGTCCACGATATTGAGTGATGAGCCGGCAAGAAGAAACAGGGCGATAACGACAATCAGTATCGCTGAGGCATATTTTTTCACTTATCTTGTCTCCCGTTCACGGCCGCGAAACGCCTCACGCGTACGAGCGGCGCTGTCCGGCACAGTCTCTGGTGCGGCTGCGGTTGCGGGCAGCATATCCGGCGCTAAAATGGATGGCGATGAAGATCCGCTCTGTATCAGCTTATCCAGCGGCAGATAAAGCAAATTATTGCCGGCTTTCTGATCCACAAGTATTTTGCTGGTGTTGGAAAGCAGTTGCTGCATGGTATCCAGATAAAGCCGATCACGGGTTACACCAGGTGCCTTGTTATATTCCACGGCTACCTGTTTAAAGCGGCTGGCATCCCCCTCAGCACTGGCGATCACCCGTTGTTTGTATCCCTCGGCTTCCTCCAGAAGACGCGCAGCGTTACCCTTGGCTCTCGGAATAACTTCGTTGGCATAGGCGTGACCTTCATTCTTTTGCCGCTCTCTATCCTGCCCCGCCTTGACCGCATCGTCGAACGCCGCCTGAACCTGCTCCGGCGGCTGCGCGTTCTGCATAGTCACTTTGCTGATCGCAATCCCTATTTTGTAACGATCAAGAATCTCCTGCATCAGCTGAGTCGCCTTCGCCGCCACCTGCTCACGTCCCTCGTACAACACGAAATCCATCTTGCTTTTGCCGATAACCTCACGGATGGCGGTTTCCGCCGCCTGTAGCACTGCGTTTTCCGCCTCGCGGTTATTAAACAGAAACGCCTCGGGATCCTTAAGGATATATTGCACGGCAAACTGGATGTCAATGATATTTTCGTCATCGGTCAACATCAGCGATTCCTTCAACACTTTACTTCTCACATTGTTGCGATAGCCGATTTCCACCGTGCGCACCTGGCTTACGTTAACCGTTTCCACCATTTCAACCGGATAGGGCAAGTGCCAGCGCAAGCCCGCCTGGGTCGTTTCCACGTATTTTCCGAAACGCAGTACAATACCTCGCTGGCCTTCGTTGACAATGTAAAATCCGCTCGATAGCCACAGCAACAAAAGCAGTCCGACAAGCAAGCCGATGCTACCGGCATACCGCCCGGGACTGCCCCCGCCGGATCCTTCACCTCCGCCCGATCCGTTACCGCCACCGCCTTTACGTTTGAAAAGACCATCGAGTTTCTTCTTGAGATCGCGCCATAGCTGATCCAGATCAGGTGGACCGGAGTTGCCTTTTTTTCTTCCCCACTGAGGATCGTTCAAACCCATGATGATTCCTATTTTTCCTGTTTAATACGGATACAAACATCAAACGGCACGGTAAAAAACCCTGGCTCTCTGACCCTATATGTCAGTTACATAGCAAGTACAAATCGTTTATTCAATAATCAAGAGCTGAGCGTGACGTATCCGCCGAATACGTTTCCGGTTTCCGACGGGTCCTTGCATCGTTGCAACGCTTGCTTTTCAGCTGCCTCGGACAGCGACAGCTTAATGAATTCGAGCCCCTCGCCGGTTTTTGCGCTCAACCGGATTTGTGCGATTCTACCATACTCGTCTCGCCCACATCCCGCTGCCCCCGGCGATAAGTTGATCAGGTCTATCTTGTTCAGCACCAATATTTGAGGAACCGAATCGGCGCCGATTTCCTTCAACACCTTGTTTACTTCATCGATCTGCTCACTCCGGTTGGGCCGGCTCGCATCCACGACA
>JAKDLC010000108.1 GCA_030453055.1 Nitrosospira sp. | reverse complement strand
CAAAATCATCCGGGGAATGATTCTCCACCCACCCTCCCCGGTGGCGCCGGGCGATGTTTCGCGACCCTGGCCAAATTGGGACTGGCCAAATTGGGACTGGCCAAATTGGGACTGGGCCAGTTGAGGCAGGGCCTGCCCATGGGAATGGGACGACAGTAACAACACTGTCGCGCCAGAGCAGACTGCGGGGAATAAAACCCGGCGCCAGCTCCTGTTCTCAAACGCTTTCATGGTAATGATAACCATAGTATCCTCCGCCGGAGAATGACCTGGCCTTGTTGTAGATCAAGTTTACGACGTCGCACGACTCGATCTGCTGCAAAGTTTCCTTAACCGTCTGTTGTGACGTTGTTTCGGCTTCCACCACCAGAACGATTTGCCCCATCTGGCTTGCCAGTACGCGTGCCTCGCTGGTCAGCAGCAGCGGTGGAGAGTCGAAAATAACGACGCGATCGGCGTAACGTTGTGCAAGCTCCTGTAATAATGCGCCCATGCTTTGGCTTGCCAGTAATTCGGTTGAATGCGAGTGCCGCCTCCCCGCCGTGAGGAGCGTGAGCTTTTCGATATCGGTTTTAATCAAAACATCCGCCAAATCGAGTTTCTCATTGAGAAGAATATCCAGCAGACCGTTCTCTGTTCCGAATCCAAGGATTCTTGGTACCGAAGGGCGGGCTACGTCAGCATCCACCAGCAGAACGCGCCGGTCCATTTCCATTGCGATGCTCATCGCCAGATTGACTGCGCAAAAACTCTTTCCTTCCCCTGCGAGGGCGCTGGTAACCATAATCAGGTTGCCATTCCTGATCGTTTCCACGCCGTTATTGAACGCATTGGTGAGCAATGGCCGCTTGATTACGCGGAATTGCTCGGCAATTTGCGTTCTTCCGTCTTCAGGCGTGACAATGCCATACTGGCGCATTTTTGCGTGATTGAGCGTAATTCGTTTCGACGTCGAGACAGGGGTCGTGACGGGATCTGACGAAAAACTCTGGCTGGTCGCATTGCCTGGGACAGCGGTATTCCCATTAATGAACGTTCTGTCGGGATTTATGGAAACGCTTGGTGATCGCTGGTCGACACCGACCCGCCCTTCTTTTTCCAGCTGGTCCGCGGCTCTTTCAATTATGCTCACGCTTTCTCCGATAAATCTGGTTGGGTTTTGCCAGAATGCTTAGCTATTATCTACAAGGTTTTGGGCGGGCAGCTATTTGAGAGAACAAATCTGTGCAACGTCTTGCAGTGAGCAAGCTCCCCAAAGCGTCAGAGTAAGCAAGAAAAACCAATCTGCGAGAGTCTCGGGTTAAGCCATCTTTACCATCAATGCGCCATACAAACCCGCCAAAGATAGTAACGACAGACCGAAAGCATAGAGTCGCTTCTTGCGCTTTATTTTTTCTTTATCAGTCCAGATCATGGGAATCGAGCCCAATATCGGCCTACCGGATACTTCGCGCAAACTGGCCTGACTATGAAACGTAGGCCGGACCTGGCTTATGATAAACGCTATCGCCATCCCCGCTAACAGGGCTCCAAGAAATACAATTGAATACAGTTTGCTACGGTCGGGCCCGGCAGGCATGTCCGGAACCGTCGGCGGATCAATAATCCTGAATGACATCAAGTCGGTAGCGGAGCCCAACTCACCCGATATCTTTGCGGATTCACGACGTTCAAGAAGCTTCTCGTAATTGCTTTTGTTTACCTGATAATCGCGATTGAGTTGAGTAAATTCCGCTTCCACTTGCGGTACCGCATTACTCAGGGATTTCAAGCGATCGTATCGAGAAGTATATTCCTCCACCCGGGCCTTCCTGGAGGCCACTCCGGCTTCGGCTTCGGCCAATGCCACATTAAGCTGTTGCAACATGGGACTATAGTCCCTCCCGGGATCAGCGCCAGGCTTGGTTAGCTTGGCTTCGTTTTTTTTGCGCTCCTCAAGTTGCGCGATCAGGCGCTTCGTTGAAATGATGTCGGGATGCAAGTCCGTGAAGTTTAGCATAAGGGTATCCAGGTTTTTGTTCAGCGCCGCGATACGGGAATCAATCTCCACATGAACTACGGGGAAGGCGGAGTCCCCCTGCTCCACCATGAGTACAGGTTCATCGCCGGTGATTTGTCTCTTGATTGCATCGCGCGCCTGCTCCGCTTCCCGCAACTCCAGCCGGGTTTTGTTGAGATCTTCCGTAGCTACGGATAATTGCGAATAATAGTCCGCGCCGTCCTTGGACATCATTCCGATGTTCTTTTGCTTGAATGCCTTCAGGTTATTTTCCCCGGCGATCAATTTCTCCTCGTAGCTCTGAATCTGTTCGTCAATAAAACGAAGCGCCGAAGAAGAATCCTGCTTTTTGTTTCCGAGGCCTCCTTCGACAAAAATGGTCAACAAAGATTGAACAACGTCCTTGGCGAGCCTTGGATTTTGATTGTTATAGTGAATTGTAAAAAGGTTGTCTCGTCCAGTGGTATCGAGCTTGATTTTATCCATGAGATTCTGGACAAGCCTTTCCTGATCCTTTACGTCCTTCGCTTTAATATCCAGATCGACCATGCGCACCACTCTTTCCACGTTGGGACGGCTGATGAGGGTGCGGCTCATGATGGAAACCTGCTGCTGCAGATCGGGAGAAATGGTCATGCCCGCCATTAGCGGTTTCAAGACATTTTGTGTATCCACGTAGATTCTTGCCGACGCCTGGTAATCATCAGGCATCCTGTAGACTATAGCCCATCCCGCGATCGCAACAACCCAACCGGCGCCCAACGCAATCCAGCGATATTTCCATATCCCTTTGAGATAAACAAGCAGTTGGGTTGTCAGTTCCTCCATTTTGTCAGGCGTTCCTTGGAAATATCGGCTTTTGGCTGCAGCTCTGTTCTTGCGGACGATTGGGTCGTTTTTTGATTTTAAGGAATATGAAGATGGATTGCAGTGAAATCAGAACCACGCCTCCGGTATGACCAGAACATCGCCTTGACGCATGGGTACGTTAGCCGTTATATCGCCATCTCTGATCAAATCGTTCAGCCGGACGCTAAACAGTTGCTGCTTCCCGTCCACCGTACGAATGATTCTGGCCTTGTTGCCAGCGGCAAAATCCGTGATACCTCCCACCGCAATCAAAACATCCATCAGCGTCATTTCTTCACGATAGGGTAGGGCCTGAGGTCTGGTGGCCTCGCCTATGACGCGGATTTGCTCGGTATACGGTCCAACGAATTCTGTCACGATGACCGTTACAACCGGCTGCTGGATGTACTTGGAAAGCGCTTCTTCAATGTCTCGCGCCAATTGCGTCGACGTTTTTCCGCTGGCCGGCAGATCTTCCACCAGTGGAGTCGTGATCTTTCCATCCGGACGAACGGGGACTGACATGGAGACTTCGGGATTGCGCCAGACAATGATGTCTACATTATCACCGGGACCTATAAGGTAATCGTGCGCGAGATACTTTTCGTCGCCAATGAGGGGCGGATACGTTTTGCAACCGCCAAAGAAAAGAACAGGAAATAGGATAGCAAAACAAGCCAGCCATTTCACGGTACTGATATGAGGAGAATTCACTGAGTTTCCTTTTTTCCCTGTTTTATTGAAGACGCATCCGGATCATGCAGGGTAATCGACTATTGATGGAAATAAGATGCAATAAGTAAATGTTATAGTCAAGCCGGTATCGATCCTGAATCCGGCGGCTGACTTTAACTTCGGTCCATTTTAACGCATATCCTATTGCGATTTTACGCGATATCAGTAGGCGCCGTACATAACTCCAGTTTCGGAATCGAAAAGAAAACGATTGCCGCATCAGGCTGAAATACCGTATAGGCAGGATCACTTAAGTTAACCCGTTTTTTCAATGAACCCAATCGTAGCAGCCTTAGCCACCAAAGCAAATTGGACTTTAGTACACCTCGCCTCAGGACGTGAGCTCACTAGCCAAACTCATCGCGCATCGTGCCGCCGCAACGCCCATTGCACATGTTCGCGCACCAGGGGCGAATCGTCGTCACGCCGTGCCTGCAATGCGTCGGTCACCGCCGCGATGGATGATGCATTACCCAACCCCACGGCTAAATTGCGCAGCCATCGCTCATGGCCGATGCGTCGGATCGGGCTGCCGGCAAGCCTGGTGTCGAACTCTTCCCTGGTCCAACCGAATAATTCGACCAAGGATGCATCATCCAGGCCATTGCGCACCGAAAAATCGTCTTCGCCGGTGATTGCCGCGAATTTGTTCCACGGGCAGATCAACTGGCAGTCATCGCAGCCATACACGCGGTTGCCAATCAAGGGTCGCAGCGTTTCCGGAATGCTGCCCTTATGTTCGATGGTAAGATAGGAAATACAGCGTCTGGCATCCAGCCGATAAGGGGCGACTATCGCCCGGGTAGGACAAATGTCGATGCATTTCGTGCAGCTGCCACAATGATTGCCGACGGGACTATCCACCGGTATCGGCAAATCGGTATACAGCTCGCCCAAAAAAAACATTGATCCGGCCTCGCGCGAAAGCAGCAACGTATGCTTGCCGCGCCAGCCCAGACCGGATTTCTGCGCCCACTCCACTTCCATTACCGGCGCGCTATCCGTGAACACACGGTAATTGAAGTGATTCACCTCCGCCGCGATTTTGTCGGCCAGTTTTTGCAAGCGTGCACGCAGCACCTTGTGATAATCGCGCCCAAGCGCATAACGGGAAATGAACGCCTTGTCGCCATCCCGTAGCACCTGCCAACTGTCTTTCGCCGCAGGCGGGGTATAATTCATGCGCGCCGAGATCACCCGCAGCGTGCCGGGAACGAGTTCAGCCGGACGGGTGCGCCGTGTCCCATGTTTTGCCATATAATCCATCTCGCCGTGATAACCCTTGTTCAACCAATCGCGCAGGCCCGATTCGGCTTGCGCCATCTCGGCGGCGGCATCCGCGATGCAAATATCCTGAAAGCCGAGCTCTTTACCCCAGGTCTTGATTACGCCGGCAAGCCGGATTAAGCCTGAATCGGTGGCGGGATCCGGGAGTCGATCCGGCAAAACTGGCCGATTTTTGGAATTTTTTTCTTGCATGGTTAAACTATGTGCATGACAGTATAGGGGGAAAAACCCGTTTGAGGGTGCGACATATTGTCGCGGCAGGTTATGCTGAATGGCGCAAGCATAGAACAATGACATGACAGCCTTATTACGTTTAAGGCAACTTGCGTAATCCTTCCAATGCCCGGTTGGCCGACTGCCTCGGCATTAAATGCGGTCAACCACCAGACTCAGGATTATGCTTCAGAGCGGTTTATGAAACATTCAGGTAATCATACCGGTTCCGCTGCAAAACATCATTTTACTCGCAATCTTGCGGATGAAACCGCGACGCTGGCGCTTGGCGCGGAAATCGCGGCAATATTGCACTCCGGTCTTGTCATTTTTCTGAGCGGCGATCTTGGCGCAGGTAAAACCACACTGACGCGGGGCATCCTGCGCAGTCTGGGTTTTCAGGGAAAAGTTACAAGTCCCACGTATAATTTAGTTGAACTTTACAAAATTTCTAGGTTATACTTCTATCACTTTGATTTCTATCGTTTCAATGACCCAATAGAATGGGAAGACGCGGGTTTTCGCGAATATTTCAATGCGGACTCGATCTGTCTGGTGGAATGGCCCGAAAAAGCAGGCGGGCTCTTGCCCGGAGCGGACTTGCAGTTTCTTCTCCACGTCACTGAAACAGGTCGTAATGTCGAAATTCAGGCAGATACGGAGGCGGGCAGACGGTGTTTGAAGCATTGGCGATCGCTGATGAACCCCTGACCACGGCGACAGCCGATCGCCGCGGCCTTTCCGCGTTAGCAGCATTCGCCAGGCGGTCGATGACGGCGCTCTTGTTGTTGTCACTTGGCAATACTGCTTTCGCCAATACGACAGTTAGTTCCGTCCGCATCTGGCCGGCGCCGGAGTACACACGTCTCACGCTGGAATCCGCTGTGCCCATCCAGTATTCTGTCAGCATGGTAAAAAATCCGGATCGCGTGGTGGTTGATCTGGAACGGGTCGCGCTCACCTCGGAACTCGAAGGACTGCCGGATAAAATCGACGACGCCGATCCCTATATCCGTGCAGTGCGTATCGGACGTTTCAAACCGGCTGTATTGCGCCTGGTGCTGGACCTCAAAACCGAGGTCGTGCCGCAAGCGTTTGTTCTCAAACCGGTGGGCAATTATGGTTACCGGCTGGTGCTGGATATTTTTCCCGCCATCCCGCCCGATCCGCTTATGGCGCTGCTGAATGAGAATGCAATGGCAACGCCGCAGCTTGACGCCAATGCCAACGACAAAACAGGCGTAAAAGCAAACACAGCCGATGGCAAATCTGCGAAAAACACCGAAACCCTTAGAAAAAACAAGCCGGAAACCATACGGCTCATAACCGTCGCCATCGACCCCGGACACGGCGGTGAAGATCCCGGCGCGATAAGCCGCAGTGGCACGCATGAGAAAAATATCACGCTGGCGATCGCGAGAAAGCTCAAAGCCAGAATAGATAAAGAACCTAACATGCGCGCGGCGCTGACACGGGATGGCGATTATTTCATATCGCTGCCGATGCGCCTGGTCAAAGCACGCCAGTTGAACGCCGATCTGTTCGTATCAGTGCATGCCGACGCCTTCATTAAACCGCATGCGCGCGGTTCTTCCGTGTTCGCACTGTCCGAGCGCGGCGCAACGTCTGCTGCGGCCAGCTGGCTGGCGAAAAAAGAGAACGAGGCGGACTTGATCGGCGGCGTCAATCTGGCTATTAAAGACCCGTATCTCAAGCAAACCTTACTGGATCTGTCACAAACGGTA
>JAKDLC010000107.1 GCA_030453055.1 Nitrosospira sp. | reverse complement strand
CTGGCCGGTCAGAAAACCGTATGGGGCTGATGGATATGAACGGAGTAGCGGGCATAACAGACCAGACGATTGATGGGTTGCGCGTTGCTCCACCCATCCTACTATAGGGGCATATTATGAAATCACTTGCAATACTCGCAACGTCGATGGCAATGGTTCTGTTTTTTGGGAGCCCCGCTACAAGCGCCGAGCCGCTCAAAGTGGGTCAGCCGGCGCCGGATTTCAGCCTTCCCGACCAGGACGGAAAAACGCGTACGCTGGCGGATTTTCGCGGTAAGTGGCTGGCGCTGTATTTCTATGTCAAGGACGACACGCCCGGTTGCACCGAGCAGGCGTGCAAGTTCCGCGATGATATCCACGCGCTTGCAGAACTGGGAGCGCAGGTGGTCGGGGTGAGCGTGGACGACACCGCCAGTCATGCCAACTTCGCAAAAAAATATAGTCTTCCGTTTCCGCTTCTGGCGGATAGCAAAGGCGAGACTGCCGCGCGTTACGGTTCACTTCGCAGCGATGGCAGCCTGGCCAAGCGCAATACCTTCCTGATCGACCCGGAAGGCAGGATTGCCAGAATCTACCTGTCGGCCAGCACTTCGCGCAACTCTGCCGAAGTGATCGAGGATGTGAAGAAACTGAAGGGTTCGTAACCCCCGGGGCTTTCGCAAACTAACTTAACAATTTATGGATTCAATTGAAGCGCAATGCCTATCCTCTCCTGTATAAATGGCGGTGGCAATACAATAAGGAAACATCCATCATGGCAAAACTGACCGACGACCAACTAGCGCAGCTTAAAACAGCGCTGCAACAACGTTATCTGGATTTGCGGGAGGAAGTCCGAGGCGAACTGGAACGCTCGGGCGAACAACGTTACGTCGATTTGGCAGGCAGTGTGGCTGATATCGGCGATGATTCGGTGGCCGACATGCTGGTGGACCTGGACGCCGCTATCGTGGACCGTCAGGTAAACGAGATGCGCGAGGTGGAAGCGACGCTAAAACGCCTGGCGGAACTGAATTTCGGCGATTGCATCGATTGCGGCGGCGAAATCGGCTTTGACCGGCTCATGGCTTACCCCACTGCGCAACGATGCGTACGGTGCCAGAGCCTGCATGAAAAAACCTATTCACACGAACCGAATCCGACCCTGTAATCCGTCGAGCCGGCCACTATGAACCTTACAAGGCATTGCTTTAGCGATTGTTTTACAGCGGCGTAGAGATCTTTAGCAGCACCAGCACGGCGCCGCCGCCGCCATCTTCCGGCCTGGCCTGACAGAAAGCCAGCACGTCATCGCGCTGGGAGAGCCAGCTTCCGATCCTGGCCTTCAACACCGGCTCATGAGACTTCGAGCCGAGTCCCTTGCCGTGTATCACCCGCACACAGCGGAAACCGCGCATTTTACTGGTATTGAGAAACGCCACCAGTTCCGCACGCGCCTCCTCACGGGTAAACCCGTGCAAATCAAGTTGCGCCTGAATCCCCCAATGACCACGCCGCAGACGGCGCAGCGTCAGGCGCGAAACGCCGGGGCGCAGGAATGACCAGGCATCTCCCGCTTCCATCTCCAGCGGGATATGATCGGAGAGCGAATCACCCGGCGCCGCTTGTTCTTCATGCGGAACCTGGCGCGGGATGGGCAGGGGTTGTTTGCGGGGTTGCGGGATCTTGCCGGACGCGGGCAGGGGCGCCACATCCCGCATCGCGTCGCGAAACAGCGCGGTGGCATCCTCACCGGTCTTGGATACGGCCGTATCATCGGTTGCAGGCTTTTTATCCCGCCGTCTCATGCAGGCTTCTCAAGCCGCGGCTGCGCAATTGCCGCGCTCAATCCAGAACATCGAGATACTTTTCCGCATCCAGCGCCGCCATGCAGCCGGTTCCCGCACTGGTCACCGCCTGGCGGTAGACATGATCTTGTACATCGCCGGCTGCGAACACCCCGGGAATGCTGGTTGCAGTAGCGTTGCCCTCGTTGCCGCTTCGGGTGATGATATAGCCGTTTTTCATTTCCAGTTGTCCCTGGAAAATATCGGTGTTGGGCTTGTGGCCGATGGCGATGAATACGCCCTGCAAATCCAGCGTCTTGGTTGCTGTGTTGTGGGCCTCTTTGATACGCATTCCGGTGACGCCGGAACTATCTCCCAGTACTTCATCCAGTACATGATTGAGTTCCAGCTTGACGTTGCCGTTTTTCACCCTGTCCATCAATTTATCGATCAGGATTTTTTCCGAGCGGAATTTGTCGCGCCGGTGCACCAAAGTAACGTTACGTGCAATGTTGGAAAGATAAAGGGCCTCTTCCACCGCCGTGTTGCCGCCGCCCACTACTGCCACATCCTGTCCCTTGTAGAAAAAACCGTCGCAAGTGGCGCAGCCGGATACCCCGCGGCCCATGAACGCCTCCTCGGAGGGCAGCCCCAGATACTGCGCCGAGGCGCCGGTGGCGATAATCAGCGCATCGCACGTGTAGGTGCCCTGATCACCGACCAGCGTGAAGGGTTTATCCGTCAGTTTGGCCGTGTGAATGTGATCGAAAATGACTTCGGTGTTGAAGCGTTCTGCGTGTTTTTGAAAGCGTTCCATCAATTCCGGGCCTTGCACACCCATGGCATCCGCCGGCCAGTTATCGACATCGGTTGTGGTCATGAGCTGACCGCCCTGCGCCATGCCGGTAATGAGGACAGGATTGAGGTTGGCGCGAGCGGCATAGACCGCTGCGCTATAACCGGCAGGACCGGAACCGAGGATGAGGAGGCGGGAGTGTTTGCTTGTCATAATCGCATATATGGGGTTTATTATTAAAAAAACAAGTTCCTGCCAGGCGCTACAATCGTTGTTCAACCCAGCCAGCCACACTCTCCAATGCCGCGGGCAGATTATCGGGCTGGGTTCCGCCTGCCTGGGCCATGTCTGCGCGTCCGCCGCCCTTGCCGCCTACCTGCAAAGCCACGAAATTAACCAGTTCGCCGGCTTTCACTTTCGTAGCCAGATCGGCGCTGACACCCGCGATCAGCTTGACCCTTCCCGCTTCTATCGCGCCCAGCACCACGATGCAGGAGCTGAATTTATTCTTGAACTTGTCCAACGTGTCGCGCAGTGTCCTGGAATCTGCATCCTCCAGACAGACCGCAAGAACTTTTGCGCCCTTCACCTCCCGCACTTGCCCGGCGAGATCGGCGCCTTGCGAACTGACAAGTTTCGATTTCATGCGCGCAAGCTCTTTTTCCAGCTGTTTAACGTTATCGAGGATTTGCGCAATGCGTGTCGCGGCCTCTCGCGGCTGCGCCTTCACCGCATCCGCCACCTGCTGCAGTTGCGATTCCTGTTGCTGAACATAGCCCAATGCACGCTCGCCCGTCACCGCTTCGACGCGCCGCACCCCTGCCGCCACACCGCTCTCGGCAACAATCTTGAACAATCCGATGTCACCCGTGCGCTTGACGTGGGTACCGCCGCATAACTCGCGCGAGGAACCGATGTCCAGCACACGTACTTCACTGCCGTATTTCTCGCCGAACAACATCATCGCACCCGTTTTTTGCGCGTCCTCGATCGCCATCATCCGCGCCTCGGTCGCCGCATTAGCCCGAATTTCCGCATTCACCAGAACCTCCACTTCACGAATTTCCCCATTCGTCATGGGCTGGTTATGCGCGAAGTCAAAGCGCGTCTTGTCGGCGTCGACCAGCGATCCCTTTTGCTGTACATGAGCGCCCAATACCTCGCGCAGGGCCTTGTGCATCAGGTGAGTGACGGAATGATTGCGTTCGGTGCGCGCCCGTGCTACCGCGTTGACCTCCGCCAACACCTTGTCGCCGGTAACCAGCCGCCCGCTGCGCAGCAGCCCTTTGTGGCCGAAGACGTCCGACTGAATTTTTTGCGTATCCGATATGGCAAAGGCGCCATTGGCGGCCAGCAGCTCGCCGCAATCGCCCACCTGCCCGCCCGATTCGGCGTAAAACGGCGTCTGATCCAGCACCACTACCGCTTCATCGCCCGCCTCGATAAAATCCACGCGACTGCCTTCCTTGTAGATGGCAAGAATTTGCCCTTCAAACTGCAAGTTTTCGTAGCCGTGGAATTCGGTCGAGGGCCCGCTATAGGCTATTCCGTCCTGCAGGGTGAATTTGCTCGCGGCCCGAGCCCGCTCCCGCTGGCGCTCCATGGCTTGCTCAAAACCGGCATGATCGATAGTGAAGTCCCGCTCACGCGCAATATCAGCGGTGAGATCCAACGGAAAACCGAAAGTGTCGTAGAGACGAAATAAGGTTTCACCATCCAGCACACGGTCTCCGTTCCCTTGTTGCAACGCCGCTTCCAGTATCTGCATGCCATTTTCCAGCGTCTCGGCGAAACGCTCCTCCTCCTGCTTCAACACCGCCGCCACGCGAGCCTTGGCCTCGACCAGCTCCGGATAGGCTTGCCCCATCGCTTTTGCCAGCGCGTCCACCAGCGAATAAAAGAACGTCTGGTCCTGCCCCAGCTTATAGCCATGACGAATGGCACGGCGGATGATGCGCCGGAGCACGTAGCCGCGCCCTTCATTGCCGGGAATCACGCCATCGACGATGAGAAAGGAACAGGCGCGGATGTGATCAGCGATTACCTTGAGCGAATTGCTGGACAAGTCGGTGGCGTTCGTAGCCTGCGCCGCCGCCTCGATCAAGTCCTGAAACAGATCGATTTCATAATTACTGTGAACCTGCTGCATTACCGCGGAAATACGCTCCAGCCCCATGCCGGTATCCACCGAAGGCTTGGGCAATGGATGCAGCGTGCCGGCACTGTCGCGGTTGTATTGCATGAATACCAGGTTCCAGATTTCGACATAGCGATCGCCATCCGCTTCCGGCGTTCCCGGCGGGCCGCCCGCAATCCCCGGACCGTGGTCATAAAATATTTCGGAACAGGGGCCGCAGGGGCCGGTGTCGCCCATCTGCCAGAAATTGTCCAGGGTATCGATGCGCGTGAAGCGCGACGCGGCAATGCCCACTTCGTTGAGCCAGATGTCGGCGGCTTCGTCATCCTCGGCATACACGGTGACCCATAATTTCTCCGCCGGAACCTTCAGCACGACCGTGAGAAATTCCCATGCGAATTTGATGGCGTTGCGCTTGAAGTAATCGCCGAAGCTGAAGTTCCCCAGCATCTCGAAAAAGGTGTGATGCCGGGCGGTGTAGCCGACATTCTCCAGATCGTTGTGCTTGCCGCCTGCGCGCACGCAACGTTGCGAGCTCGCTGCGCGTACGTAGGGCCGCTTATCCTGGCCGAGAAATACCTCTTTGAACTGCACCATGCCTGCATTGGTAAACAATAGCGTAGGATCGCTGGCGGGAACCAGGGGGCTGGACGCTACGATCGCATGGCCATGCGACTCGAAAAATTCGAGAAATTTTTGTCTTATTTCGCTGCTTTTCATATTGCTTCCAGGTAGCTTGCTCATGCTTCTTCCTCATCGGCGCGGCGCAATACCTGGCGTATCACTTCCGGTGGAAACCCCCGCCCCATCAGGAAACGCGCTTGCCTGCCAAGCTCTTTCGCGTTGGCGGGCGCTGTGCCGAACTTCTTCCGCCATACCTCGCGCGCGCGATCCTGCTCGGTTTCCTTGATATTGGGCAGCGCCGCGGCGATTAAATTCTCGGCGATGCCCTTTTCACGCAACTCATGCACAATCCGTTGACTGCCAAAGTTGCGTTTACGCATGGTTATCACCTGCTCGACCATGCGCACAGCGGACAGAAAGCCGTGTTGTTCCAACGCATCCAGCACGAAAGAAATCTCTTCGGGGGTTTTGGCGTGCGGGGCGAGCTTCCTTTCCAGCTCCAGCCGCGAGTGTTCACGTCGCGCCAGATAACGCAAGGCGCGGGTTTTCAGGCTCGGCCCGGATGTCATCACGGCCACGCCCATGCCAAGACAATGATTCCGCTATTCCACGGTTGCGGTTTCCGCCTGAGTGGAGACTCCGACGGCGGTACGGATCTTCGACTCTATTTCCATCGCTACGTCACGATGCTCTTTCAGGTAGTCGCGGGCATTGTCCTTGCCCTGGCCTATTTTGTCGCCCTTGTATGCGTACCAGGCGCCGGATTTGTCAATCAGCTTATGTTGTACGCCCAACTCGACGATTTCGCCTTCGCGTGAAATACCCTCGCCGTAGAGAATATCGAACTCGGCCTGCTTGAATGGCGGCGCAACCTTATTCTTGACCACCTTGACGCGCGTTTCGCTGCCGATCACCTCATCGCCCTTCTTGATCGAGCCGGTCCGGCGTATATCAAGGCGCACGGATGCGTAAAATTTCAGCGCATTGCCGCCGGTAGTCGTTTCGGGGCTGCCAAACATGACACCGATCTTCATGCGTATCTGATTAATGAAGATCACCATGGTATTGCTGCGTTTGATATTGGCGGTAAGCTTGCGCAACGCCTGCGACATTAATCTCGCCTGCAAACCCATTTGCGGCTCGCCCATTTCGCCCTCGATTTCCGCTCGGGGCGTCAAGGCCGCGACCGAATCCACCACCACCACGTCGATTGAGCCGGAGCGCACCAGCATGTCGGCGATTTCCAATGCCTGCTCGCCATTATCGGGCTGTGAAATCAATAATTCCTGTACGTTCACGCCGATCTTTTGCGCGTATTGCGGGTCCAGAGCGTGTTCCGCGTCGATGAACGCCGCGGTGCCGCCCATCCGCTGCATTTCTGCAATGACTTGCAGTGTAAGCGTGGTTTTGCCGGACGACTCCGGCCCGTAGATTTCAATCACCCGTCCGCGGGGCAGCCCGCCCACCCCCAATGCAATATCGAGTCCCAGCGAACCGGTGGAAATTACCTTGATGTCTTTGGCAACATCGCTGGCGCCCAGG
>JAKDLC010000106.1 GCA_030453055.1 Nitrosospira sp. | reverse complement strand
AGGTCAAACCCCGGTGAGTCCCCCGGCAGAGCCGGGGGCTTACCTCTATGAGTTATGCCGATATGATCGGAATGCCTTTACTTATTTGAACCTTCCACATTACAATCCGTCTCATGTAGATGATCTGAAATGTCAAACGAGGATATATTATTTCCCACATTTCACGATTAAAAGCGTGCTCGTCCGCTGAAAATGGCATTGTAATTTAATAATAACAACATTTTGATTCTGTTCACATTATTTATCCGGCGTCATAACCGTTTCACCAGGAGGCAGCATGAATACGATAGTCGTTCGGGGTTTTTGGGACGATGAGGCTGGCGTTTGGGTTGCGTCAAGCGACGACGTGCCGGGGTTGGCGACTGAGGCAGAAAATATGAATATCCTTGTCGAAAAACTGAAAATAATGATACCGGAATTGCTAGACGCAAACGGGCATCCCGATGGCGAGGACGTACCTTTCCAACTTAATACCAGCCTTAACGCAGTTGCTCATCGCCACGCCGATTGATTGTGGCGGACTTCGCCCCCACAATTGAAGAAAATACTTCGGGAAAATAATTGTCGCTATGAAAAACCCGGCAAAGGAGATCACGAAAGATGGTACAGCCCAATTAGCTGTATACGATTCACGGTTGATCATTGCATAAAATCTCGCCATACTGCAAACGAAGTATTAACCCGGATGTTTCATAAATTGACGCGCGCCCTTGCTGGTCTTTTGTTTCGTATGGGAATTTTGCTCAGTCGGGCGTATGAATAACTACGCCGCTCTCTCACAAAATCCCCATACAAAACAAAATCCTGCGCAATCATCACGCGAATTTATGAAACATTCGGGTTAACAGGCCGGACTACCAAAACAGTTTTAAACCCGCTTCGGCGGGTTTTGTTATTTCCCTAATGAGTATGAGAGAGCTACACGTATGCCCAGAAAAATTATGAAAACCGTAGTCGCATTATCGGCGATCGCATTATTGGCCGGCTGTGCGGGCTCACGCGTCCGTGAGGAGCCTTCGATGATGATTGATGGGGCACGCAATTATTTCATCAAAACCAATGTTAGACCTTGTCCGTCCAGCCGGGAATGGGCAACCCTGACATTGGCGAGACGCGCTAACGAAATCTGCAAATCGGGGTATATACTCATTGACCAACAAACGCCCGTGAATCTGAATCCGTTGGGACCAGCTGGCGAGAGCGAGCTTTTATGGCAAATCAAGTGCAAGAACGCCGGGCAGTCTAAATCCTGATGTTTTTTCCCCGAGCTGTTTTTTTCGTGGCATGCCTATTTTCCGGGTTGCCGGTCAGCGCACAGACCCAGGAAACCGTTCCTGTAGGAATTGCAGCATTCAATTTGGCATGGGCGGGAACCGTCGATGATTTTAAACGCCATGTCGAGGTTTGCAGCGCGCCTGAGGTCAACTGGTGCGACAGCCGGATCAGAATCTCCCGTCGAGCGCGGCATGCGGCGCCGGAAGAGGAAATTCGTGCGATGGAGTGCCGGGATGCGACAATTGCAGCGGCCGGCGGCTTTGAGACAATGATGACGATAGCCCCTTGCAACGCGTACGGGAAGAGAAAGAATCCGGCCGCAGCGGAGACGGTTGAGAACTACAATGCGAAGTTAAGCGGTTTGCGTGCCACCGTCGAGAACCTGATTCAAAATGAAAACGTCAAGATCATTGCGTTCCAGGAAATAAAATCCCGGGAGGTCATAGCGCATGTGCTTGGCGGATTTGCCGAGCGATTCAATGTCTGTGTTGCGCCACATGACGCCTTTCAAACCGTGGCGTTTGCCTGGGATCAATCGATTTCGTCGTCTTCGTCTGTCGCGAACGATTGTATACCGAACCCGGACCTCGCAATTGCCTCTGCGCGCAGCGTCAGGCCCGGGCTGGCACTGAAACTCGTGATCAATGGCGCACCTGTGACTTTCCTGAATATTCATCTCAAGTCCGGCTGCGCCAATCCAAAAACGAGCAAGGGCTTTGTAGGCCGCAAACTGACCGATTCTGATTCAGCCTGCGAAGTCCTCAACCGCCAAATTCCCGTTATCGAGGAATGGATCGAGAATGTGGCCAAGGAAAGTCCGCGCTTCGTCCTTCTCGGCGATTTTAATCGCCGCATAGACGAGGAGGCCGCGGCGCCGGTTGCGAAGACTGAAGTCCGTACCGATGGCTCGGACCCGGCGGGGCCGAATGTAAAAGACGAGTCAGGCAGGGTCAAAAGCCGCTACCTATGGCAAGAGATCGCTGACGGGTCTCCGGCGATGCACCAGGTGCCGCTGGCGTCGACCGAGCCGGGATGCACCGGTTTCAAAGGGCTGGATCATATCGTTATCAGCGATCCAATCGAAAAGGCGCAGACTCGTGCGCTCAGCTCGCGTAAGATTGCTGTGGTAAAGGAGCGCCGGCAACCCATCGCGACAAGCGATCATTGCCCGAGGGTTACCATCCTCGAGTTGTAATCAAGTTTAAACGGACAAGACAAACGTGTCCACAACACGATCGACACGATCGACACGGTTATTCAGGATCATTCCCCAGGTGAAGCGCTATACCATAGAACAGTTCATGGCTACGACTTCCCTCTCGGGAGCATCGTTCAGCGCGGACGAGAAACAAATTCTTTTCAACAGCAATGCGTCGGGTATATTCAACGCTTATACGCTGACAGTGGATGGGGGTAAGCCTGCGCCCCTGACCCGTTCCACGACGGATAGTACTTTTTCTGTCAGCTTTTTTCCGCACGATGACCGGGTTCTTTTTACGCGGGATCAGGGTGGCGATGAAAATAACCATCTCTTTCTGCTCGAAGTGGATGGCACGGAAAAAGACCTGACCCCCGGAGCAGGACTTAAGGCGCAGTTCATGGGCTGGCGTCCGGATGGAAGCGCGTTTTTTGTTTCCAGCAACGAACGCGACGTCAAATTCTTTGATCTGTACCGCTACGACTCTCAGACTTATGCCCAAATTTTACTATACAGAAATGAGGAAGGCTTCGAGGTGGGCGCCATTAGTCGCGACGAACGGTGGATTGCGCTAAACAGAGCCAATACCGCCACCGACAGCGACATCTACCTGTTCGATGTTGCCAACCGGGAGCTCAAGCATCTGACTCGGCACGACGGTGTCATCAGTTTTCGTGCCGAGACTTTCGATCCGGCTTCTCAAAGGCTGTTTTTCCTCACCAATGAGGGAAGCGAATTCAAACGCCTGCGTACCTATGACTTGATCACGGGCATCACCACGGACCATGAAAGCGCTGACTGGGACATGATCTACACCTATTTCTCCAGGGATGGTCGATTCCGGGTGACGGGTATTAACCAGGACGGCAGTATCGTGATCCGGGTTGGGAAAGCCGAAGGCGCTGAGGAAAAGTCCGTGACGCTTCCCACGCTGCCGGGAGGGGAAATTCGAGGCGTAACCTTTTCGGCGAGCAGCGCCCGCATGGCCTTCTACGTGAATGGCGACCGTTCCCCCGATAACCTGTTCGTCTACGATTTCATGACCGGAGAGGCCGGAGAGGCCGGAGAGGCCGGGCAGCCCGGATCAATCAGGCAGCTCACCCGAAGCCTGAGTGACGAAATCGACCCTTCCGATCTGGTGGATGCGGAAGTGGTCCGCTTCCGGTCGTTCGACGGAATGGTGATACCCTCCATCTATTACAAACCGCATGGGGCATCGGCGACAAACAAGGCGCCCGCGCTCGTTTACGTTCACGGCGGGCCGGGCGGTCAGACCATGCGCGGTTATAATGCTCAGATCCAGTATCTTGTGAACCATGGTTATGCCGTGTTGGGGATCAATAACCGTGGCAGTTCGGGATATGGCAAAACCTTCTTTGCCGCCGCCAATCGTAAACATGGACGGGAGCCGCTGTGGGACTGCGTGGAGGCCAAGACCTATCTCGCCAGCCTTGGCTATATCGACCATGAGCGCATCGGCATCATGGGCGTCAGTTATGGCGGTTACATGACCCTTGCGGCCTTGGCTTTCCGTCCCGAGACCTTCAAGGCAGGCGTGGACATTTTTGGCGTCAGCAACTGGCTGCGAACGCTGGAAAGCATACCCCCCTATTGGGAATCGGTCCGTAAAGCCATTTACCATGAAATTGGCGATCCGGTGAAGGATATTGAGATACTTGTCGCCACCTCTCCTCTCTTTCACGCCAGGGAAATAAGGAAGCCGCTAATGGTGGTTCAAGGCGCCAACGATCCTCGCGTCACCAAGGCCGAGAGTGATGAAATCGTGGAAGCCGTGAAGGGGCATGACATCCCGGTAGAATATGTCGTCTTCACGGATGAGGGCCACGGCTTCACGAAGAAAAAGAATCAGATCGAGGCCAATCGCCGAATACTGGAATTTCTGAACAAGTATCTGAAAGGGGATGGTGCACTGAAAGTTGACGAGTCAGCCGGCAACAAAAACAGCAATAATCGCAAACAATAACTGTTAATAGCTGTTGAGTCATTTACGTAGTCAGGCTATATTGAGTCCGTTAACTTATAACCAGTTTCTGATCATTTTAACTTAGGGAGGATGCCATGACTTTACGCCTGGGCGACACTGCACCTGATTTCGAGCAAGATTCCTCAATCGGCAAGATCAAGTTTCACGAATGGATCGGCGATTCCTGGGCGGTGCTGTTTTCGCATCCCGCCGATTACACGCCTGTATGTACAACCGAGCTGGGATTAACCGCAAAACTCAAGTCCGAATTTGATGAACGCAACGTTAAAGCGATCGGATTATCGGTCGATCCGGTGGACAAACACACCGGATGGATCAAGGACATCGAGGAAACGCAAAGCTGTAGCGTCGCTTTCCCGATCATCGCGGATGTGGACAAAAAGGTTGCGGCGCTGTACGACATGATTCATCCGAACCAGTCGGAAACGATGACCGTACGGTCGCTGTTCATCATCGATCCGAAAAAGAAAGTGCGCCTCATCATCACCTATCCCATGAGCACCGGCCGGAATTTTGACGAAGTTGTGCGCGTTATCGATGCGCTACAACTGACCGATAATTGCTCGGTAGCGACTCCGGCCAACTGGCATGACGGAGATGACGTGATTATTCCGCTGACGATTCAGGACGAAGCGGTCATCAAGCAGAAATTTCCGAAAGGTTATAAGGCGCCGCGTCCGTATCTGCGCATCACGCCGCAGCCGAATAAATGACAAGGTCGTCATACGGCCTATACTACGCCTTACGCGCGTTTATCTATTGCAGGCGCATCAGCGCAGAGATCGCGCCCTGGCTCGAACCAGGCGAGTTTCTGGTTCAGTTTTACCACCTCGCCAACGATGATGAGAGTCGGCGGGACCAGTTCGGCGGAGGCCGTCAGATCAGGCAGTGTTTCCAGCGAACCGGTCAGTACCCGTTGATTGTGAGTCGTGCCCTGTTGCACGATGGCGGCCGGCGTTGCGGCCGGCAGGCCATGCGCGATCAGTTGCCCGCACAATACGGGTAATCCGAGCAGCCCCATGTAGACTGCAATGGTCTGGTTTGGCCGCGCCAGCATCGGCCAGTCCAGGTCCACGCTGCCATCCTTGAGATGGCCGGTCACGAAGACGCACGACTGGGCGTAGTCGCGATGAGTGAGCGGAATACCCGCATAGGATGACGCCCCGACTGCCGCCGTAATCCCTGGCACCACCTGGAACGGAATACCCTCGCCGGATAGCGTTTCGATTTCCTCCCCGCCACGGCCAAAGATGAAGGGGTCCCCCCCTTTCAGCCGCAGTACGCGCTTGCCTTCTTTCGCCAGCCGCACCAGTAATCCGTTGATGGATTCCTGCGGCATGGTGTGCTTGCTGCGCTCCTTACCGGCATAGATGCGGGGTGCATCGCGGCGCACCATGTCGAGTATTTCAGGCGAAACCAGGCGGTCGTACACGACCACGTCCGCCTGCTGCATCAGGCGCATCGCTCGAAAAGTCAACAGATCGGGATCGCCCGGCCCGGCGCCCACCAGATAAACTTCTCCCTCTGCTGCATCGTCCGCTTCCGTTTCCAGCGAACGCTCCAGATAATCCTGAGCCGCCTGATCCTTGCCGGCGAAGACCATTTCTGCAAAGGGACCCTGTAATATTCTTTCCCAGAACATGCGTCGCTTCTCCGGCCGCGAGAAATGCAGCTTCACCCGTTCACGGAATTTGCCCGCATACGCCGCCAGGCGTCCATATGCTTCAGGAATCATGCTTTCCAGACGCGCGCGCAACAGCCTTGCCAGCACCGGCGATGCGCCGCCGCTCGAAACGGCGACCAGAATGGGGTTGCGATCTACGATGGCAGGCATGATAAAAGAACACAAAGCCGGGTCGTCGACGACATTGACAGGGATGCGTAATTGGCCGGCGGCCTCGGAAACCTTCCGGTTGACGACGGGGTCGCCGGTGGCGGCGATGACCAGAACAGCATCGGCCAGATGATCCGGATGAAAGGCTTCGGCGCGATGACTGATCATTTCCTGCTGAGGCTGCCCGCCCGGTTGATCGCGCAGTTGTGCATGTAATTCCGTACCGAGTTGCGGAGAAATTACCGTAACGCAGCCACCCGCCCGCAAGAGCAACGCGATCTTGCGGGCGGCCACTTCCCCGCCGCCGACCACCAGGCACTTACGATTTCTGATATCAAGAAAAATTGGCAGGAAATCCATCTGTTCCACGTGAAGAAGTTGTAACCATAAATCCGGCGGTTGACCGCTCATTTTTCAGTTTAGCGCGGTGATGACCCTTTGCCTCACTTGACCTTCATCTCTTTGGTGAGTTCGCGGCAACTGCCGGATATCGCCTGCTAGTGTAGTGAGTCAGAGATATCGTTACTTAAAAATGACTGGATTGTCGCCATACTG
>JAKDLC010000105.1 GCA_030453055.1 Nitrosospira sp. | reverse complement strand
GGCTGATCCGAAACAATGATATTTTGATCGTGGACGGCAATCAGGGCGTCGTAATCGTTGATCCTGACGAGCATGTGCTGTCGGAATACCGGTTACGCCAGAGCCAGTTCGAGCTGGAAAGGCAGAAGCTGAAACGTCTCAAGACAACCCCCGCCACGACGCTCGATGGTACCGTGGTGGGGTTGCAAGCGAATATCGAGCTGCCTCAGGATATCGAACAGGTGAAAGAGAACGGCGCGACCGGCATTGGTCTGTTTCGCAGCGAATTCCTGTTTCTCAATCGCGACAGTTTGCCTGACGAAGAGGAGCAATTCGATGCCTATCGGATCGTGGCTCGAAAAATGCGGGGCCTGCCGGTGACGATACGCACATTCGATCTGGGCGCCGACAAGAGTTTGGATAGCGCCAAGCGCGTTGCAGCCAATCCGGCGCTGGGATTGCGCGCCATCCGCCTGTGCCTGGCCGAACCGCACCTGTTCAATACCCAGTTGCGCGCCATCCTGCGCGCTTCGCGCTACGGTCAGATTCGTATTCTGGTACCGATGCTTTCCAGCGTTTCCGAAATTACCCAGACGTTGCATTTGATTGAAAACGCGAAACAAAGTTTGCGCCAGGAAAAGATTCCATTTGACGAAAACATACAAATAGGGGGTATGATCGAGATTCCCGCCGCGGCGCTATGTATTGATGTTTTCATGCGCAAGCTGGACTTTCTGTCCATCGGTACCAACGATTTGATCCAGTACACGCTGGCGATAGATCGTGCCGATGATTCCGTTGCGCATCTCTACGATTCGTTGCATCCGGCGGTGCTGAGGTTGGTGGCGCACATCATTCGCAGCGCCAATCGAACCCGAATACCCGTGACAGTCTGCGGCGAAATGGCGGGCGACACATTGTTTACCAGACTGCTCCTGGGTTTCGGACTGCGGCTGTTTTCCATGCACCCGGCGCAACTGCTGACTGTGAAACGAGAAGTATTGAGGAGTAATCTATCCAGTATCATACCGCTCGCGCAGAAAATGCTCAAAGCCGATGATCCGGGAAAAATTCATACATTATTGACGAAGCTCAATAGCTGATAGCTGATCACCCTATCGTAATGCAGGATTCCAGTTCAATTGACATTGTCGTTCCGCAAAGTGTGCGCTTCGATAAGCCGCTGTACTTGAGGAGCGGCGCCGTACTCGAAAATTACGAGTTGGTATATGAAACCTACGGCGAACTCAACGCGGCCAAATCGAACGCCGTGCTGGTATGCCATGCGCTCTCCGGTAACCATCATTTGGCGGGCTTTTATGCCGGCAGTCCCAAGAGCACAGGGTGGTGGAATAACATGATCGGTGCGGGTAAATCCATCGATACACGCAAGTTTTTTGTGATGGGGGTGAATAACCTTGGCGGCTGTCACGGTTCCACCGGGCCCGCCAGCATCAATGCAAAGACCGGAAAATGTTACGGTGCGGATTTTCCGATGGTGACTGTGGAAGACTGGGTGGAAACCCAGATACGGCTGGCGGATCATCTTGGCATCGAACAATTCGCCGCAGTGGCGGGTGGCAGCCTTGGCGGGATGCAGGCGTTGCAATGGACACTCGATTTTCCGGAAAGGGTGCGCCATGCGCTGGTCATCGCCGCCGCCGCCAAGTTGACCGCCCAGAATATCGCGTTCAACGACGTGGCGCGCCAAGCCATCATTACCGACCAGGACTTCCACGGTGGGGATTACTATTCTCATGGCGTCGTGCCGCGCAGAGGTTTACGGCTTGCCCGCATGCTGGGGCACATTACCTATTTGTCGGACGACGCGATGGCCGCGAAATTCGGACGAGAGTTGCGTAACGGCGCGCTGGCGTTCGGTTTCGACGTGGAATTCGAAATCGAATCCTATTTACGTTACCAGGGAGATAAATTCGCCGATCAGTTTGATGCCAACACTTATTTGCTAATGACCAAGGCGCTGGATTATTTTGACCCTGCCCTCCAGCACAACAATGACTTGAGTGCGGCATTCCGTGCCGCCAAAGCAAATTTCCTGGTATTGTCGTTTACCACCGATTGGCGTTTTTCGCCCGAGCGCTCGCGCGCCATTGTCAAATCATTGCTGGATAACGAGTTGAATGTCAGTTATGCGGAAATCAGTTCCAGCCATGGTCATGATTCTTTCCTGATGGAGGACCAGCACTATCACAAGCTGATGCGGGCTTATATGGACACCGTTGTTATATAAACCTAAATCCGATAGTTGACCGCTCATTAAATAGATCAGTACTATGATTAATACCAATATTTCGTATTATTTGACGCTCACTTCCGGGTGAGGCCCGCTACGGGGTGGATTGCGCAGTTTTTGTGGCGCATGGCGGCGTTGCAACTCCTTGGAATGGAACGACCATTCCGCGTCGTTGCGCCTTGCCCTGCACCCCAAAAACCGCACACTTCACCCCGTCCAACTACCGGATTTAGGATAAAAACTGCGTACTCCTCCGCGGTACGACTGCCGGATTCAGGATAATGAATACACTTGCCATGCCAACCACTGCCTCTCGACCCGATTTTGCCGCGATTGCCGCGTGGGTGAGGCCATGTGCGAAAGTACTCGATCTTGGCTGCGGCGATGGTTCGCTGCTGCGTTTTTTGCGCGATGCACGTAATGTCCGTGGCTATGGTGTTGAAATTGACGACGCCAATGTTCTGGCGTGTTTCAATAATGGGGTGAATGTGATTCAGAGCGATCTGGAATCGGGACTGCTAAGTTTCGAGTCGGGATCATTCGATTACGTAGTTCTCTCGCAAACCTTGCAGGCAGTAAAAAATACCGAGAACATCGTCAAGGAAATGCTGCGGGTAAGCAAGGAAGGTATCGTGTCGTTCCCCAACTTCGGTTACTGGAAAAATCGTCTGCAGGTTATGTTAGGCCACATGCCGGTTTCGGAAACGCTCCCCTATCAGTGGTTCGATACACCCAACATTCACAACTGTACGCTTGGCGATTTTGAAGAATTTTGCCGCCAGCATGGCGCACGCATTCTCGAGCGCCGGGTAATGAATGGAGATCATCCGGTCACATTTCTGCCCAATCTCCTGGGAATGCTGGCGTTTTATCGATTTGAACGACAGAAATAACGACATGGGCATCATTTGTGATCCGAGGGGAAATCCCTGGTCTCAAATCTCGCCCGCCCGGCCAACCATACCAATACCAATACCGGGAGACCGAGTAACGCCGTGCAGGTAAAAAAGCTGGCGTAACCGTATGCGTCGACGAAGTCGCCGCTGAATCCGGCGATGAATTTCGGCAATAATAGCATCACCGAACTGAACAGCGCATATTGCGTGGCCGAATAGGCGGAATTGGTCAAACTGGAAAGATAGGCTATGAACGCGGATGAAGCGATCCCGGCCGATAGATTGTCGGCAGAGATGGTAAATATCAGGCCAGTCACGTCGTGTCCGCGTCCAGTCAGCCAGACAAATAGCAAATTGGTCGCCGCCGACAACACCGCTCCCAGAAACAGCGTACGCATGATGCCGATTTTTGCCGTGAGTACCCCGCCTATGGCCGCGCCGGCGATGGTCATGATGACTCCATAGACCTTGGATACCGTCGCCACCTCGTCTTTGGTGTAACCCATATCCACATAAAAGGGATTGCTCATCACGCCCATTACGACATCCGAGATGCGGTAAATGGCGATCAATGCGAGAATCAGCAAAGCCTGCCGGCCATGACGCACGATAAAATCCCGAAAAGGCGCTACCAGTGCTCCATAGAGCCAAGCCAACAGGTGCGTGAGCCGCGCATTCAGATTCCAATGTGCAATGGCTGTGCGGGCGTAGTCTTCGTTTTCTGAAATAAGGCGAGTGACGGGAACTTCCGGCTCGCGGATGATAAGTGTGGTGATAACGCCCACCGCCATGCAGGCAGCCATCGCCAGATAGGCGGTACGCCAGGGCGCATAGTCGTACGTAGCCTCCGAAGGGTCTACCGCTGCCGCTATCCACAGGACCCCGGCGGAAGCGAGAATCATCGCCACGCGATACCCTGCCTGATAAGTGGCGGCCATGGCCCCCTGGAGCTTCGGTGCTACGGCTTCGATTCGATAGGCGTCCAGCGCGATATCCTGAGTGGCGGAAGCGAAGGCGACAGCGAGGGCAAAAAAAACCGTATACGTCAGGTTTTCGAGCGGATCGGTGCTGGCCATACCGGCCAGTGCGATGAGGATAACGATTTGCGACAGCAACAGCCACGCACGTCGCCGCCCCAATGATCGGGTTAATAGCGGCAATGGTAAGCGGTCCACCAGCGGCGACCACATCCATTTGAAGCCATAAGCCAACCCGATCCAGCTCAAATGGCCGATGGTGGAGCGGTCTATCCCCGCTTCCCGCAACCAGAATGACAGCGTGCCCAGCACCAATAACAGCGGCAGCCCGGCGGAGAAGCCCAGTGACAGCATCCCCAGCACGCGTGGATGCGTGTAAATGCGAAAAGCATGCAGCCAGCCGGATAGGGCAGCGGGCATTATCCTAAGTCTGCCATTCGATTGGGGGTGCTAACCCGCAAAACACAGGGTGAGCTGTCGACCACCCGGTTCAGGGTCATAAGCGGTAGTCATAGTCGATGGTAAGCGGCGAGTGATCGGAAAAACGCTCCGCCTTATAAATCGAAACTTCAGTCGCTTTACCGGCAATCTCCGGCGTAGCAATCTGATAGTCAATGCGCCATCCCACATTCTTGGCCCAGGCCTGCCCTCGATTGGACCACCATGTGTATTGCTCAGGCTCCGGGTTGATTCGCCGAAAGACATCGACAAATCGAAGCTCGTCGAAAACCCCGGTGAGCCAGGTGCGCTCTTCCGGCAGAAAGCCGGAATTTTTCTGGTTGGAACGCCAGTTTTTCAGGTCGATTTCCTTGTGAGCAATATTCCAGTCTCCGCATAATATGATCTCCCTGCCGCAATCCGCGAGTTTTTTGAGCATGGGGAGAAATCGCTCCAGGAATAAAAATTTGGCGGCTTGCCGGTGTTCGCCGCTGGAGCCGGAAGGAAAATAGATCGATACCACGCTCAGTGGGCCAAAGTCAGCGCGTAGAAAGCGTCCTTCCGCATCGATTTCCGGGATGCCTAAACCTTCTATGATGTTATCCGGTTTGCGCCGGCTGTAAACCCCCACCCCGCTGTATCCTTTTTTTTCCGCGCAATGGAAAGAACCATGATAGCCGCCAGGGGAGGCCATTTCGCCGGTGATGTCGATCGCTTGCGCTTTCAGTTCTTGCACGCATACAATGTCCGCCCGCTGTGTTGGCAGCCATCGAAAAAACCCTTTGCCGGCGGCGGAGCGCACGCCATTCAGGTTAAGCGTTATAATTCTCACGTCTATTTTTCCGATTTGTCATAGCCATGCCCGATTTCCGGCAAGAGTTCATCGAGTTTGCCATCAGCCGTAACGTGCTGTGCTTCGGTGAATTCAAAACCAAGGCCGGGCGGCTGTCGCCGTATTTTTTCAATGCCGGATTATTCAACGACGGCGACTCTCTGCGAAAGCTGGGTCAATTTTACGCCAAAGCTATTCTTGCCGCCCAGCTTCCGTTTGACATGTTGTTTGGTCCTGCCTACAAAGGAATTCCGCTGGTCAGCGCCATCGTCATTGCTCTGGCCGAGAGAGGCTATAACTATCCTTTCTGTTTCAATCGCAAGGAAGTGAAAGACCATGGCGAAGGCGGGAATCTCGTTGGTGCGCCGCTTGCCGGACGCGTATTGATCGTGGACGACGTTATTTCCGCTGGTGTTTCAGTGCGTGAATCGGTTTGTCATATTCGCGTTTCCGGCGCGATACCTGGTGGAGTCATCATAGCCCTGGACCGGATGGAGCGGGGCGATGCGGAGCTTTCGGCTACGCAGGAAATTCATCGTGCATATGGGATCCAGGTTACCAGCATCGTCAATCTGAACGACATTACAAATTACCTCCAGGAGCGAAAGCATCTGATGCACAATGTTCGCGCGATGGAAAACTATCGTGCGCGATACGGCGCCGCATGATTGACCTGAAAAAACTGGTAGGCCAATGGCAAAACCATGCTTGCAGGTGTCGAAGCGAGTCAACCGAAGCGGAGTCAACCGTCAAAAGAATGATTGTATTCAGCGTGCGTTCTCCGGTGGCATGACCGGCAACGTAATTTCCCCCTTGGAGTCGAAGCGCCTCCCGCTGGCGAATGCCGGTCCACCCAGTTGACCGGTCACCCGGTAGTCGACCCTGGTACGATCGCCGGTGGCCAGCCCAAAGACATGACGGATGATTGCCGTCGCGGGAACGGTTACCGGCACCATGATTACCGTCTCTCCAAAGCGGGGTATGGCGCCACGCTGATTACTTACCCCGCTCGCGAAGGATGTTCCGCGTAAATCCAGATCGAGCGCGACGCCGTCGTATTCGAGCGGCGCGTCACTGTGATTCTGAACCCTGAGTTGAACCGCGAAGCGCGCCTCCATACCTTTCCCCTCCAGCGGCTCGATTCCCGCAACCGATATCCGGAGCGGTCCGTGCGGTTCAACTGTTGCGCATCCGAGAAGGATGAGAGCCAACGTCGAAATAAGCAATATGCGACGGTTCATACACTCCACCAATGGTGCGGTTCGGGAATAATAACCCGAATATTTCGTAAATTGAGGAATTCCCGCTCATTTATCCAAATTCCGGCAGGATAGAAAGTTTGTCCGGTTTGATGATACCATCTCTATCGAAGCTGGCTAGACAGTCGCTGCTTGCCTTTCAATAATGAAAAGCAAGGGGAGGAAAGTCCGGGCTCCACAGAGCAGGATGCCGGTTAATGGCCGGCCGCCGTGAGGCGAGGAATAGGGCCACAGAGACGAGCGTATTGAGTTACGGTGAAACGCGGCAACCTCCATCTGGAGCAAGACCAAATAGGCAGGCTATGACGCTGCTCGCTGAGCCTGCGGGTAGGTTGCTTGAGCGCACGGGCAACCGTGCGTCTAGAGGAATGATTGTCCACGACAGAACCCGGCTTATCGGCCAGCTTCATTTTATTTTATGCCCATGAATCATTCTCAGCTTGG
>JAKDLC010000104.1 GCA_030453055.1 Nitrosospira sp. | reverse complement strand
ACTGCTATCTGTCGCCGCTGCTGAAGGCCCGCCCCGGCAGCCGCCACGGTTATGACATCACCGACCATGGCGCGCTCAATCCGGAAATTGCCGGCGCCGGGGACTTCGAGCGCTTCGCAGCCGCCTTGAAACGGTGCGCAATGGGCCAGATCATGGACATGGTGCCGAATCACATGGGCGTCATGGGCGCAGATAACCACTGGTGGCTGGACGTGCTGGAAAACGGCCCGGCATCCCGATTCGCCGGCTATTTCGACATCGACTGGTATGCCATCGCCGAGGGTCCGCCGGGCCGGGTGCTGCTGCCGGTGCTCGGTGATCACTACGGCGCGATTCTGGAGAACGGCGAACTCAAGCTTGCGTTCGATGCGGCGCAGGGCGCATTCAGCGTATTCTATTACGAGCACCGCTTCCCGGTAGACCCGCGGGAGTATCCGCGCATTCTGGGCTACGGTCTGGAACGCCTGCAGGCGCGGCTGGGGGGCGAGCATCCGGAGTTTCTGTCGCTCCAGTCCCTGATCACGGCCCTGGGCCACCTGCCATCGCGCGAGAATGTCTCCCCCGAGGCGGTAGCCGAGCGCGCCCGCGACAAGGAAGTGCACAAACGCCGCCTGGCCTCGCTGTGTGCAGGCAGCGCCGACATTGCACAGTTCATTCAGGAGAATGTGGCGGCGTTCAACGGCACGTCGGCGGACACGCCGGATTTTGACCCGTTGCACGAACTGCTGGGGGCGCAAGCCTACCGTCTGGCTTTCTGGCGTGCGGCCGCAGACGAGATCAACTATCGCCGCTTCTTCGACATCAATGAACTGGCGGCGCTGCGCATGGACAACCCGGAGGTGTTCGAGCACACACACCAACGGGTGCGCGAGTGGCTGGCGCGCGGTCAGGTGCACGGGTTGCGCATCGACCACCCGGACGGTTTGTACGCGCCGAAAGAATACCTGGAGCGCTTGCAGGCCATGGCGGCCGCGCTTTCGTCCACGCTTTCGCCCACGCTTTCCCCCAACGTAGCGGAGGAATCGCCCCAGCCGCTGTATGTGGTGGTGGAGAAGATTCTCGCTTCCCATGAGCATCTGCCGGAATCGTGGCCGATCCATGGCACCACGGGCTATGACTTCGCGGCGGTGTGCGGCGGTCTGTTTGTCGACGGCGGCGCCGCCGACCATTTCACCCGCATCTATCAGAGCTTCATCCGGGCGCGGCCGGACCTGGACGAGATCATGCGCGCGAACAAGCACCTGATCATGGAAAGCGTGCTGGCGGGCGAGCTGCAAGTGCTGGCCAAGCAATTGACGCGTATCGCGAAAGGCGACCGCCGCACCTGCGACTACACCTTCAACAGCCAGCGCAGTGCGCTGGCCGAGATCGTGGCGAGTTTCCCGGTCTACCGCACCTATGTCGCCGGTTGCGAATCCTCGGCGGAGGACGTCCGCTACGTCGATTGGGCAGTGGGAGTGGCGAAGAAACGCAGCCAGGCGGCGGACACCGGCATTTTCGATTTCGTGCATGACGTGCTGCTGGCGCGACAGGCCCAGGGCAAGAGCGAGGCATACCAGACCGCGGTATGCGCCTTTGCCATGAAATTTCAGCAATACACCAGCCCGGTGATGGCAAAGGCGGTGGAAGACACGACTTTCTACCAGTACAATCGGTTGGTGTCCCTGAATGAAGTCGGCGGCGATCCGCAGCGCTTCGGCGTATCGCTCGCGGCATTCCATCGGGAAAATCAGGAACGCGCGCGCCGCTGGCCGCACGCGATGCTGGCCACCTCAACCCACGACAACAAGCGCTCGGAGGATGTCCGGGCGCGCATCAGCGTGCTCTCCGAGATACCGGAGCAGTGGCGCCGGGCGCTTTCCCGCTGGAGCAAGCTCAACCGCGGCAAACATAGCCAACTGGATACTGACGATACAGAGCGGGCGCCGAGCCGCAACGACGAGTATCTGCTATACCAGATACTGCTTGGCGTATGGCCCTTTGGCGCACCGAGCACGCCGGATGCGGCGGACCGGCTCCAGCCTGGCCCGCCGGATGCCGTGGGCTCGGTCCGGCCCGGCACACTGGACGCTGAGGGGCTGGCGCGCCTCTCCGAGCGCGTGGAGACCTACATGCTCAAGGTTGTGCGCGAAGCGAAGATGCATAGTTCGTGGATCAATCCGAACACCCGATATGAGGAAGCGACGCGCGATTTCGTGCGCGCACTGCTGTCCCCTGAGCCCGCCAACCTGTTCCTGCGTGATTTTCTGCCATTACAGGCGCAGATAGCGCGCGTAGGCGCTTTCAACAGCCTGTCGCAGTTGCTGCTCAAGCTCACTTCGCCGGGCGTACCGGACATCTATCAGGGAAACGAAGTATGGGATTTCAGCCTGGTGGACCCGGACAATCGGCGTGCGGTAGACTACGAAGCACGGCGTGCGGCGCTGCAAGCGATCAAGACCATGGAGGCCGATGAGGATGCAGGCGCGTCTGCGCAGCGCCTGCTAGACAACCTGCGGGACGGCCGGATCAAGCTCTATCTGACCTGGAAGACACTGACATTCCGGCGCGAGTGCGAACCGCTTTTCCGTGACGGCGACTATCTGTCATTGAAAGCGCATGGCGAGCGCGCGGAACACGTATGCGCCTTCGTCCGGCATCATGGAGACGACACCCTGCTGGTGGCGGTGCCTCGGCTGCTCGGTGGGCTCATGGGGGAGCACGGCAGGCCTCCGGTCGGCGCGCCCGTGTGGGGCGACACCTGGCTCGATTTGCCACCGGAGCGTATGCACGAGAAGTGGACCAACCTGTTGACCGGCGAAACCTTCACCACGCAAACGCTCGGCGAAGCGCGCGGATTCACGCTGGCGCAACTGTTCAAGTCATTTCCCTATGCGCTGTTGCGGGTGCATAAAACAGAGGTCTGATCCTAAATCCGGTAGTTGACCGCTCGTTTAATAGATCAGCATTATGATTAATAACAATATTTCGTATTATTTGACGCTCACCTTCCGGGTGAGGGCCGCTACCGGATTTAGGATGCTTGCGGTGATCGCAAAAACCTGGGCGCTACCGCGACAGCAGGCGTAGCTCGGGTTAGCGCAGCGTAACCCGGCAAAAGGCGTCAGAAGAGCGGGATTAGGGGTATTCAGTCTCCCTGATGGAAGCAAAACCGGCAAAAAATGGGAACAGGGTTCATGTTGGAACAGGATGACAGCGAGAAATACCGCATTCACTCAGAAGCCGGAATTCTCTCCATACTGCGGTCTGTGATGCGGAATCATGCCCTGGCGACCTGCCATTTTGGTCGTAGCGGCAGCATCATTCTGACGACCATTATCGATGTTGATGCAAAGCGGCGTGAAATGGTCCTGGATTACGGTGGCGATGAGGCCTCCAACCAGCAAGCGCTGAACGCCGATACCCTGAGGGTCGTCGTATTGCTGGACAATGTAAAGATCCAGTTTGTGTGTAACGGGATCGAGAAAATCCGGTTCGAAGGACGTAACGCCTTCCGTACCCGGGTTCCGCAAACCCTGTTGCGTATTCAAAGAAGGGAGCATTACCGCATCAAAACCCTGATGTCCCTCCCCGTAAAGTGCACCATTCCCTTGCACGAAAAGGGCGCGTCCGCCGCTGCCGAAGTCATTCTGGATGATATAAGTTGCGGTGGCATGGCAGTCATTGACACTCGATTCAGCGTCAATTTTGAGCCGGGAGCCATCTACCGGAATTGCACGGTCGCGTTGCCCGAAGCGGGTGTCGCCAACGTGGATCTCCAGGTACGGCATGTTTCCGCAATCTCCCGTGGGCACGGTCAGCGCGCCCGGTGTATCTATATCGACCCACCGGATAACGTGATATCCATGATCCAGCCCTACATCCCCAGGCTGGAATTAGAGCGGAAACGAAAGCAATAATCCTTCAGCGGGCTGCAAATTAGCCCGGATGTTTCATCAGGAAAACCGGGTAGAGTAGAGGGCAGGCGAGAGCCTGCTCTCTACTCTACCCGGTTTTACCGCCGGTTTTACCGCCATTCCGAAAGGAAGCCGGAAAGAGCAATGGAGCGTAACGGTAAGGGCAAACTGGCGAATTACCTTTCGGTTTGAAGAGGGGTATGCGTTAGACGTGAATTTAGAGGACTACCATTGACAAGGAGAGGGCTATGAAGACTTTGAAAATGAAGAATCCACCTCATCCTGGATTTTCGGTGCGTGTAGACTGTCTGGATACGCACGGGTTGAGCGTGACCGGAGGAGCCAGGGTCCTTGGCGTGTCGCGATCTGCGCTGAGTAATCTGGTGAACGAGAATGCGGATTTGTCTTGGGACATGGCTATTCGCTTGGCCAAGGCGTTCGGCAGTACGCCGGAGGGATGGATGCGGTTACAGTTTCAGTATGACGCGTCCCAGGTAGAAGAACGGTCCAAGAGAATCAAGGTAAAAACTTTTGTGAACGCGGTTAGTGCATGAGACGACTAGCCCGGATGTTTCATAAATTCGCGTGATGATTGCGCATGGTTTTGTTTTGTAGGGAGATTTTGTGAGGGAGCGGCGTAGTGACTCATACGTCCGACTGAGCAAAATTCCCATACGAAACAAAAGACCAGCAAGGGCGCGCGTCAATTTATGAAACATCCGGGCTAACTACGATGTTATCCCCAGCGATTGCCAGAGAAAGTCGTAGGAAACCGGTGCGCGATGCTGAGCTTGAGCCTGCCGGGCTTCGCCGTGTTCGTAGGTATGCAGCAGGAATTTCACCTGATTCAGTCCTTCCGGCGTTTGAATCGCCTCGCGCGGCGTTCTATCGTCCAGTATCGGTAAGGGTTTGTCAGCCCAGTCCACATACAGTTGGCGAATTCTATTCTCGATCAGTTCGGTCATCATCTCTGGCGGCGGGAGCGCCTGAACCGGCGTTTCCCTGATCTCACTGGGCTGCAAATCAGCGAGCAGCTGTTCGGGGTCGATGATTTCCCGGCTGACAAATGCAACGGCGGCGCCTGCGACCGCCTCGAACCAAGGTCGCCCTTCGTCCGCATACTCTTGCGTGCGATAAGATACTTTGATCCGATTCGGGCGTTTTTCCGCGTCGATGCTGAGACTACTGCGCACCAGGCCATCCCCTCGTTCAAACATGCGGCTCCAGCCCTCCGCGCGACTGCCTTCGATATCCGCTTCGCCCGACAAGGCCTGGTCCAGGGCTTTCCAATCCTTAACACGGTAGCGATCGATAACGAACAAAAGCGGCTCCCCCGTCACGTGATCGAACATTTGGGGTATTTCAAAAGCACTGACAAAACGCCCGAGCCAGTGGTCCGGAATGATAACGCTGGTGATCTCCTTGGCGAAAGGCGAATCCGGCTCGATGCCTTCCAGTTCGTTTCTGAGTTGTTCCAGCAAGCCCCAGCTTTGATTGCGGGGAAACGGGTACGCGGCGCCGGACAGCTCGAAATGATCTTCTGCCGGCAGGATGCGCGCCGCGATGAGATCAAATTTGCACGCCAGCCGCGATCCCGATTTTTCCTGGACGAGGACTGGCGGACGTTCGGGTGGCATGACATCCTTCAGTGTCAAGCACTCGCCCGGTATCACATCGACGATTTCGTAGAGTCTGAGCGGCGTGGCCGCCAGACACTCGATCCATTGCCGCTGCTCCGCGGAGAACGAAGGGCCGCCCCGGTCGAGCAACAATTCCGCAACACGGCGCTTGTGGCCTTTGACAGTCATGAATCCATCCGCCAGCAGCCATTCCATGGCGTTGACTACGATGTTTTCATACGTGTTCTCATGTTGATCCAGCAGCAGAGCATATTCGTCGCCATCGAGGCTGCCAAAGAATCCCTCGTCGAGCGCTTCCCGCGCGGCCGCCGCGTGCATCGCCATGATCCATTGGATGGCTCGGGGAATCGCATTGGAACGGTCATTCGCCAGCCTGTTTTCTTCGGCGCTCAGACAGCACTGCTTGTATTTTTTGCCGCTGCCGCAGGGGCAGGGATCGTTACGGCCCACCTTTTTCATACGAATTTAACCTAAATCCGGTAGTTGGACAGTTTTCAGTACACTGGTGAATGGGTTGCAGATGCGCAACTGTCGATCGATCAGCAGTTCGTTCTGCATGTCCTCAGAGTACAAGGTTTCACATCCTGTGAAAAGAGCCGCCGCCACGATCATTGGCGCCGCAGCAGCACGAGCGAGCGCGGCGCTACCTTCAGTTTGGCGCGGGCCTTGAGCGTCCGGGGGTCGTCGGCCCACCCTCGGGTTGTATCCAGCACGCTATGCCAGCGTTTGCCCCAACGGCTCTCGGGCAAGGTAAAATCCAGTGCTTCGAAATGGGCATTGAGGAGCAAGCAGAAGCTGTCGTCGGTAATCGGTTCGCCGCGGGCATTGGGGTTGGGGAAGGTCTCGCCATTGAGGAAAATCACCAGGCTTTTGGCGACCCATCCGCCCCATGGTTCCTCGCTCGCCTGTTCGCCGGTATGACTGAACCAGGCGATGTCGATGCAGTCCGCGCCATGGATGGCCTGACCCTGAAACCAGCGGCGGTGGCGGAAAATCGGATGGGCGTGGCGAAAGGCAATGAGACGTTTGGTGAATTCGAGCAAATCCTCGTCGACATCGGCCCAGTCGATCCACGTGATTTCGTTGTCCTGGCAGTAAGCGTTGTTGTTGCCCTGCTGCGTTCGGCTGAGCTCATCTCCCGCGAGCAGCATGGGCACACCCTGCGACAACATCAGCGTAACCAGAAAATTGCGCTGCTGCAGGCGCCGAAGGGCGAGCACTTTGGGATCGCCGGTAGGACCCTCGACGCCGCAGTTCCAGGAGCGGTTGTCGTCGCTGCCGTCGCGGTTGTCTTCCCCGTTGGCTTCATTGTGTTTGTCGTTGTACGACACCAGATCGCGCAGCGTGAAGCCGTCGTGTGCGGTGACGAAGTTGATGCTCGCGAAAGGAATGCGCGAGTTGTCGGCATAGAGGTCCGGACTTCCGGTGAAGCGATGGGCGAATTCGCTTAGCGTCTCTTCCTGGCCGCGCCAGAGGTCGCGCAGACAGTCGCGATACTTGCCGTTCCACTCGGACCAGCCCGATGGAAAATTGCCGGCCTGGTACCC
>JAKDLC010000103.1 GCA_030453055.1 Nitrosospira sp. | reverse complement strand
AAATTGGGCGATAGGCAGCGTCCTTAAAGCGACCAGACCTATCACCACAATGACGATGGACAGGACCGACGCGAAAATGGGACGATCGATAAAAAAATGGGAGCTCATGGCGTCGTCTGTGCGCCTTGTTCCTGCGGACGGCTTTTAGAAGAAGTCGTTCCATTCCGATAGGGAACGGCGTTCACTTGAATTCCCGGCTGAATCCGGTGAAACCCTTCCACCACTACCCGTTCTCCCGGATGAAGCCCATCTTCGATCAGCCACTCCTTCTCATGCCACGTGCTGGCCTGAATCGGGCGAAGCTCCGCTTTGTCTTCCTTGTCGATCACATAGACAAACGACCCCGTGGGGCCCTGTTGAACGGCTCGCTGCGGGATGAGGATCGCATCGGGCCGGATATAACCCTTGAGGCGAATTTTGACGAACTGCCCAGGGTAAAAGTAGGATTGCCCGGGAGAAAAACCTCCCTCGGGATTGGGAAACACGAATCGCGCCTGCAGCGTCCCCGTCGCAGGCTGTAAGGAGACGGCCGAGAAGTCCAATATCCCTTCTTCGGGATACACACTCCCATCCGAAAAGGTCATCACGCCGTGCAATTGAAAAATGTCCGGCCTCCGGACCCTATGCTCGGCGAGTTCGCGGCGCCGGCGGAGGAGATAGGTTTCGGGAACGCTTACATTCACGTACATGGGGTCCAGCTGATCGATGGTGGTCAAAAGGGTTGTCTGGGCGGAGACCAATCGTCCTTCATAGAATTGGCTGCGACCGATCCGGCCGTTCACGGGCGCGGTGATCAGCGTATTGTCCAGATCGAATTTCGCTTTGACGAGATCGCTTTGCGCGGCTTCCAGTGCGGCTTTGGCGCCCGACAATCCGGCTTCGGCGTCATCGACGTCTTTTCTGCTGACGGCCTGTTGCTCGAGAAGCGGCTTCACCCTGGCCAAATCCTGTTCAGCCTTGACCAGCCGGGCCTGAGCCTCCGCCACTCTGGCCTTGCCGCTGAGATAGGCTGCTTTGAACGGCACAGGATCGATCAGGTACAACCGATCGTTTTTTTTGATATTCCGGCCTTCGGTAAAAAAGATTTCCTTGATGATCCCGGTTACCTGCGACCGAATCTCCACCGGACGAAAGGCCTCGGTTTGCCCGATAAACTCCGGTTCGTCCGGAACCGTTTGAGTAGTTACGGTAATGACTTCCACTTGAGGGGCAGGCGGCGCCGGGTTCGGCGGCGCTTTTTCGGAGCAGCCGGCGAGCAGGACAACGAGCAGCCCGGCGCTAATGCGAATAGTGGCAGCCACATCGATCATCCCGGCGACCAACCCCCGCCCAGCGCCTTGTAGAGTTGAACGACTGACACCAGATGCAGGCGGCGCGTCGCCGTAAGCGCATTTTCGGCAGCGAACAGATTGCGTTTGGCAAGTAGCACGTCCACGTAGCTCGTAATGCCCCCCTTGTAGCGAAGCTCGGCCACGTGCAAAGCCGAGCGCAGCGCGTCGACCTGCTCCCGCTGCGCCTTCTGCTGGTCATTTGCGGTGCGAACAGCCGCCAGGGCGTCTTCTACCTCCCTGAACGCCACCAGGATGGTCTGCTCGTACTGGGCCAATGCCTGCCTTGCCTGGGCCTCCGCCGCCCGCTGCTCGAAACCCAGACTTTGCGCGTTCAGCAAAGGCCCCGCCAGCCCCAGGCCGCCCGCGCCAAATTGGCTGCCGGAGAGCAGGAGATTCGATAGCGCCGGACTGGCTACCCCCAGAAGACCGGTAATCGAAAGCTTGGGGAATCGTGCCGCTTTGGCCGCGCCAATTCTGGCGGTAGCCGCCGCCAGTGCTTTTTCCGCCTGCAGAATATCGGGACGCCGTTCCAGCAATTCGGAAGGCAGGCCGGGGGGCACTTCCGGCGGAACCAACTGCTCCGGCAGCGAACGGCCTCGCTGAATGGATACCGGGTTTTTCCCTAACAAAACGCTTAGTTCATTTTCCTTTTGGGCCATCTGCCGCACGAGTTCCGCCACCCTGGCCGCCGCGTTGGCTCGCTCCGCCTCGAACTGATCCAGATCGAGCCGGGGAATCAGCCCACCGCGTAATTGCGCCCTGGCAAGGGCGACCGACTCCTCCCATGAACGCAGGGCGTTTTGCGCAATGTCCAGCTGCATATCGAATTGCAAGAGATCGAAATAGGACTGCGCCACCGAACTCACCAATGTCAGCACTATCGCCCGCCGATTCTCCTCGCGTGCCATCAGATCGGCAAACGCGGCCTCACTGGACCGGCGGATCCTGCCCCAGATATCTATTTCCCAATTCAGGTTTGCCCGTCCGAAATAGCTGAACGGCGTCGGGAATCCCGGAAAGCCGAACCCGCCGAGGGTGCCGAACGCCGGGGCATTGGCGTCCATCTCCATTTGGGGGAGGAAGTCCATGCGCGCGATGCTCAAGCGCGCCTGGAGTTCCTCGACACTCGCCACCGCCTGCTTGAGGTCTTTGTTCTCCGCCAAAGCCTGGTTGATGAGCCGTTGCAGCTCGGGGTCGTCAATGAGCTTCCACCAGGGAAGATTGGCGATGGATTGCCCTTCCGTTTGCGTCATGCGAAACCTTTCCACGGTGTCGATGGGCGGCCGGGAATAGTCGGGCCCCATGGCGCAGGACGCCATGAGCAAGCTTGAAAGTAATAATGGAATTCTGGCTTGCACGCTATGTCCTCACATCCGCTGTTTCGGGTTGCAGTTCTTCGGTTGGCTTGCCCGCTTGCTTGCGGGTAAGCCAGGTAAAAAACAGGGGAATGAATATCGTGGCGACAAAAGTGGCGAGCAGCATGCCGCCAAACACTCCGGTACCCATGGACTGACGGGCGGCGGCGCCCGCCCCGGTGGCGAATACGAGCGGCAGGATACCCAGTATAAAAGCCATGGAGGTCATGACGATCGGGCGAAAGCGCAGACGCGCGGCTTCAATGGCCGCTTGCGTAACCGGCATTCCCTCCCTCATTTTCTGGCTGGCGAATTCGACAATCAGAATGGCGTTCTTTGCCGCGAGGCCAATGAGCGTGATCAAGCCTACCTGGAAATAAATATCGTTTGGCATGCCACGTACTAAAACGGCAAGCAGTGCGCCTGTCACCGCGAAGGGCACGGCCATGATCACCGCCAGCGGCAGCGCCCAGGTTTCGAATTGCGCGGCCAGGATGAGGAAGACCATGATGATGGCGAAACTGAAAGCAAAAATCGCCGCCGAACCGGTGCGTTTTTCCTGGTAGGCCTGACCCGTCCAGGCAATCTGGTAGTTATCAGGCAAATTCTTTGCCGCAATTTCTTCGACCAGTTCGATGGCCTCGCCCGAACTCACGCCTGGTGCGCCGCTGCCCATTATTTTCGCGGAAAGAAGCGCGTTATAACGCTCCAGTTGCTCCGCACCGACGACCGTGCTGATTTTGCTCAGGGCTGACAGAGGTATCATCTCTCCGGATTGCGAGCGCACATATACCCTGCCGAGATCTTCCGGTTGCATGCGATATTGGGGCTCTGCCTGCAACTGTACGCGGTAGGTACGCCCGGACCTGTTAAAGTCGTTGATGTAGAGCGAACCCATGGTGCTTTGCAAGGTGGCGTAGATGTCGGCAATCGCTACTCCCTGCGAAATCGCCTTGGCCTCATCCACTTCGATAAAGAATTGCGGCACCGTAGGGCGGAAAAAAGTATTGATGCCGGCGAGACGCGGTTCCCGGTTGAGCGCATCGATGAAATTGTTCACCACGCCCGATAATTGCAGGGGACTTGCACCAGCGCGGCTTTGAACATAGACCTCAAAGCCCCCGGCGGTACCCAGACCGCGGATAGCGGGCGGGTTGAACGCTATCGCTATGCCATCAGACTGCGCCATGCCGATAGCGGACAGCTTGTTGACAATGTCCTCCGCCGTGGTTGTGCGCTCCGACCAGTCTTTGAATGTAACGAACATGGTCGCCGCACTGGTCTTATTGCCGCCGCCGATCAAATCGAAGCCGTTGACCACAAACTGGTGGGTTACCGCCGGATCTTCCGCAATGGCGGCGCGCACCGCCTCAGCGGTTTTGGTCGTTCGGGCCAGCGTTGCGCCGTCCGGCAAAATCGTTGCTGTCACCACATAACCCTGATCTTCAGGCGGCACAAAGCTGTTGGGAACGGTCTTAATCAGGTAGATGGAAAGGACGATAATGCCCGAGAAAACGAACGCGCCGATAATTTTGTGCCGTAAGGTCGTCGTAACCATGCCAATGTAAAAATGGGTCAAGCGCCTGAACCCGCTATTGAATGCGCGGAAGAACGCGGATTCGCCATGGGTGTGTTTCAACAAGATTGCGCATAGCGCCGGCGTGAGGGTTAACGCCACTATCCCTGAAATGGTTACCGCGACCGCGACTGTCACGGCAAACTGGCGGTATAGCTCGCCGGCAATGCCCCCCATGAAAGCCACGGGCACAAACACCGCGCACAGCACCAATACGATGGCAACCACCGCGCGCGCAACCTGTTCCATGGATCGGATGGCGGCTTTCAGCGGCGACAGTTTCTCTTCGTCCATCAACCGTTCAATGTTTTCCAGCACCACTATCGCATCATCCACCACGATCCCGATAGACAGCACCATGGCAAACAATGTGAGCGTATTGATGGAGAAGCCGAACACCCATAAACCGGCAAAGGTGCCAATCAGGGAAATAGGCACTGCGACAATGGGGATCAGCGTGGCGCGCCAGCTTTGCAGGAAGAGGTATACGACCAATATAACCAGTACCATCGCCTCGCCGAGCGTTTTGACGACTTCCCACATCGAAGCTTTAACGAATAAGCTCGTATCGTAAGGTATGACGTAATCCATGCCTTCCGGAAAATGCTGCTTCAACTCGTCCATCTTGGCGACGAGTGCGTTGGCCGTAGCCAACGCATTTGCGCCCGGTTGCAGAAAGATGGGGATGCCCGCGCCGGGCCGGCCATTCAATGCCGTACGTACGTTGTAGCTTTGTGCGCCGAGTTCGATGCGCGCCACGTCCTTGAGACGAAGTACGCCCTGCGGACCCTCGGCGCGCAGAATGATGTCGCCAAACTCTTCAGGTTCGAGCAGCCGGCCTTTCGCGGTCACCGTATAAATCAATTGTTGATCCGCCGGCGCCGGTTCCTGGCCGATCTTGCCCGCGGCATACTGGGCATTTTGCGCCCGGATGGCCGCGGCGATATCCGAAGTGGTGACTCCCAACTGCGCCATGCGATCGGGGCGCAGCCAGATACGCATGGAATAATCCTGCCCCCCGAAAACCATTGCGTCGCCTACGCCTTTGACGCGCTTTAGCTCGTCCAGGACGTTAAGCGTGGCGTAGTTGCTTAGAAACAGCGGGTCATACTTTCCTTTCTCCTTGGAGATCAGCATGAAAACCATGAGAATGTCATTGGAACGCTTTTGCACCACGACGCCGGTGCGTCGAACTTCCTCCGGCAAGCGCGGCAAGGCGATATTGACGCGATTGCTGACATTGAAAGTCGCCTCATCGATGTCCGTGCCGACTTCAAAGGTCGCGGTAATCGTCAGGGTCCCGCTCGAGTCAGAGCTGGAACTGAAATACAACAGATTCTCGATACCGCTCAACTGCTCCTCGATCGGCGCGGCAACCGTTTTAGCCAGGGTCTCCGCGCTCGCGCCGGGGAAGGTCGCGGTGATCAATACGGTAGGCGGCGCGATTTGGGGATACTGTGCGATGGGCAGCTGCATCGCGGCGGCCAAGCCGGCCAACACGATGATAATGGACAATACCGATGCGAAAATCGGCCGGGTAATGAAGAATCGCGTCATGATGATTGCTGCCCGCGCCTCGCTGCCTGCCCATCGGGATTGGACTGAACCGGAAGCGCGGCCTGCGGAGGAGGAGTTTCTCCCGGCCCGTGGGATGGATGGGGTGAGACCGGCGTACCGGGGCGAAGTTTGATCAGGTTATCGACTATCACTTTATCACCGGCTTTGAGCCCCTCGAGAATCACCCAGTCGCGGCCTGTCCAGTTGCCGGCCACCACCGGCCGTATCGTCGCTTCGTTTTTGTCGTTGACGACATAGACGGTTTTGCCCAGATCCGATGTCTGTACCGCAATCTGGGGTACGAGAAAAATGCCGTCGCGTTCTCCCGTGGTGACGCGCGCCCGTACAAACTGTCCCGGCAGCAGGCGTTGATCCTTGTTATCGAATGTGGCGCGTAATTGTTGCGTGCCAAGTGTGGGGTCGATTTGACTGGCGGCAAAATTAAGCTTCCCTTTCTCTGCGTACTCGGCGCCATTGGGCAATATCAACGTCACTTCCTTCACGCTTTGTTCATTCAGCGGGCCGCCAAGCTTTGCCAGTTCGTTATCGGAGAGACTGAAGCGCACCCATATCGGCGACGGCTGCACGAGCGTCGTCAGCAAGCTGTTATAGGCTTCCACCAGCGCGCCTTCGGAGAACCGGAAGCGGCCCGATATGCCGCTCACCGGCGCGGTCACGGTCGTATAGGAAAGATTCAACGCGGCGTCGCGTACGCGAATTTCCGCCTGCTGCAGGGCCGCCTTTGCCATCGCATTCTCCGAGACTGCGTTGTCATACTCACGCTGGCTGACGGCCTGCGCGGCCAGCAATTCGCGCAGGCGATTTTCCTCGCGCCCCGTCTGTTCGACACGAGCCTTCTGTTCGGCGAGTTGCGCTCTTACCTGCGCCAGGGCGTTCCGGTAAGGAATGGGATCGATCTTGAACATGGGTTGGCCTGCTTTTACCGCGGCGCCCTCTTCATACAGGCGTTGGAGCAGGATGCCGCCCACGCGAGGGCGTATTTCGACTTCCCTGGCGCCTTCGGTTTGCGCAACGGCTTCGGCGCTGATCGGCACGCTGGTAGGCTGCACTTCGATCACGCTGACGGGAAGCGCCTCACCGGCGGCAGGCTGATCGGACGCCTGGTTGTTTTCGGTACATGCGGCCAACGCAACGGTCACCATCAATGCAATGGCTGCGATCGAGCCGGATTTCGCCAAGGAATCGAGAAGTTTATTTTTATAGCTGGCGACTGCCATTGTGAACCCCATGCTGATAAAGCAAACAACCTAAAAACTAAACAGTTTAAACAAAAATAGATTGGATACATTCTTG